>CAYLPL010000151.1:0-4428 GCA_964385545.1 uncultured Clostridia bacterium
TTCTTGCAGGAAGTTGACGCGGCCCTCGGACGTTATCGCGAACTGGCGGGAACGGGTCAAACCTCTGATAATATCAAGGAGATAGTTCCGGCCGCTGTTCACGGAAGGGTGGAAATCCTGCTCGTGGCCGAGGGAGCCCACCTTTGGGGGGAGTTCGATTCGTCGACCCTTTCAGTAGAGGTGCACGAAGAAGCGCAACCGGGAGACGAGGACTTGATAGACCTCGCCTCCGCTTCCACCCTTGACAACAGCGGGACCGTACACGCTGTCCCTTCGGAACAATTGCCCGGTCCTGACGGGCTGGTGGCGATATTCCGTTATTGAGCGATCGCCGGATCGGCTGGATCGGGCGAGGTGCGGCGCGGGCATTGGACGGGACTTGGAGTTGGTGTGTGTGAGTCACCGCATCAAAGATCGTATCACGTAGCTACGGTTCGGTTTCCCAACAGATGTTGAGCCAGCTTACGTGAGCCCGCGCGGTGATTGGATATTCGGGGCGAGACTCTTGGTTGTGGTCTCGCCCCGGTGGATTACCGGTCAAAATCCGGACGGAACGAATCCGCCGGGATGGCGTAGGGCGAGTTCGGGGGGAGCTGGGTTGGGTATGCGCAGAGACGATAGAAGAATGGATCCTAAGCGGTGCTGGGAGTTCTTGGAGATTGCCTCGGTGGGTCGCCTCGGCCTGATAGCCGGTGGGGAACCGTACGTGGTTCCGGTGCATCACGTCGTCATGGACGGTGCCATCTATTTCCACAGCGCGCCCGAGGGACGAAAGATCGACGCCTTGCGAGAGAATGCGGTAGTGTGTTTCGAGACGGACATCCTCTATGGTATCCGGGACGACCAAGAGCCTTGCGCCATGGGTAGCTATTACCGCAGCGTAATCATCTACGGTTCGGCTGAAAGGATAACCGATGAGGGTGAGGCGCTGCGTGCACTGGAACTTTTGGTGGAAAAGCATTCCCGCAGGCCGGATAGGGAAAGAATGGATCCGAGTCAACTAAATACCGTCGCGGTGATTCGGATAACGCCACAACGTATCACGGGCAAGGAGCTGGAGGCTCCCCGGGGCAGTCGCGAACCTGTGTAGCTTCTGAATTCGTCTTCGGTAAGGGTGCGGATCGTCCGGTCGGTGAATGACGGTAAGCGAGGAGGTGTATATCGGTGGATGTGACGCGAGGGTTGTGCCCACATTTCGGTGACTGTGGGGGCTGCCAGATGCAGGATGTTTCCTATGCCGAGCAGCTCGCACGCAAGGAAGTTTCAATTCGACGTGCTCTGAGCGGCCCTGAGTTCTCCGATACGGTTATCGAGCGACCGATCGGAATGGCGAAGCCCCTAAGGTACCGGAACAAGATGGAGTTCACCTTTGATCCCTCGGGGAGGCCCGGTCTTCATCGTCGTGGGGATTACCTCGGTATAGTGCCGATACGCCGGTGTTACCTTTGCTCAGAATCCATGGAAGAAGTGCTGCGAAGGGTGGCTGAATGGTCCCGGCGGTGGGGGCTTTCGGGGTATGATAAGCATTCCCACAGTGGGCTGTTGCGCCATCTTAGTGTGAGGGAATCCGTGAGAGGTGACCTGTTGGTGTCACTTTTTACGTCCCGCGAGGAATTGACGCGCAAAGAGCATTGCGCCCTGGATAGCCTATTCGCCGAACTGAAGGGCCTGACGGTTGGAGGATTACTTTGGGTGGTGAATCCGGCCCGGTCCGATGCCGCGAGAACCGACGAGGGGCGGACAGTTCTGCTCGCCGGAGAAGACACGATATTGGATTCCCTAGCTGGCTTCGATTACCGGATAGGAGTAGGTACCTTCTTCCAGATCAACGTGGCCGGGGCCGAGAAACTCATCGAAATCGCGTTGCAGTTCTCCCGGGCTACATCCCGAGAGGGCGCATCTTTCGATATCTTCAGCGGCGTGGGTACTTTCTCCTTGCCCCTGGCACAAGGGTTGGCCCCCGATCCCGTCGTGGGGATTGAGATCGTGCCGGCTGCCGTGATCTCTGCCCGGGAAAACGCCGCCCACAATGAATTGACCAACGCTCACTTTATCGAGTCGGATGCCCGTCGCGGGATCCCGCTTGCGATGGAGCGGTGGGGAAGGCCTGTCCGGGTAATGCTGGATCCGCCGCGTTCGGGGGCGGGAGGTAAAGTAATGCGGAAGATAGGTCGGAGCGAGGCGGATGTGGTCATTTACGTCTCGTGTAATCCGACATCCTTCGCCGAGGATGTCCGCCAGCTAACCGAGTTTGGATACGTTCCGCGAACGGTGATCCCTATAGACATGTTCCCTCAAACGAATCATGTGGAGACTGTAGCACTGATAACAAGGGTGACGGAATAGATTTTTGGAAGTCCAATATATGAGCCGTTTGTGCGTTCTTGTATTTGGAAATTGGGGTACGAAAAATGTAACGGCTTGCTTCGTGAGACATATTGAAACAAGCATTTACCCTTTTGACAGAGCGATTAATCTGTCGGTGCTTGGCGAGTAGACAGTGTATATGCAAGGAGTTCGCGAGTGGTCGATTCAGACGCTTTTTTTGCATTTTTGTGGGGTTTAAGAAATCAAGCCGGGTGTAACCGACTGAAAGTAAGATGGTGTCAACGCCGGCCTAAGAAGTAACAAAAGGGGTGCGGACGTCTTCTTGGATTGTTTACAGGGCCAGGGTTAAGAGGACTAGCGTAACTTAGCCTCGTAAGTGGTCCGAAAATGTGGGTTCATAACCACTTGAAGTCCGGGCTGCACCTCTTCCGTTTGCTCCCCACTGGATCGCTCTACGCCTTAGAGAAGAAATCACTACGAACTCCCAAATCGTTATCGTAGCACGTAGTTCATATCATGGGGTGCACTCTCCAGCTCATTACGTCACCTCTCCAATTCTAGCCTTCTTCTATACTTTCTTTAACTGCTACCCAAACCTCTGCATTATTATCTTGACCATGGATCTCCATGTCGGGCGCTTGAGATTTCATCTCACCTGTTTCATAACCGGAGTTCAACACTTCATAACCGGAATCTTGTTGCCATTCAGTAATGATGCGAATTTCAACGTCTGATATTTCTGTCCGGTCACAAGGAAACACTGCCCATGTAGCCGCTGGTACGGTATATTCTGCCATGCCCCCTGGAACATGCCTGTCTGATGAACAAGCAATATAATAATCGAATTTTCTTGGGTCAGTGGGATCGATATTGTAAACACTTATTCCCATTAACCCAAAGGGCGGTTGATTCATTAGTTCCATTATTTCCAAATGCTTCTCTTCCTGAATGACCTTCCCCCATAATGCTGGAACATCGGTCATCGCAGCACTGTTTTCAGTACTTGTACTCGTTACAACACCGATAACACGAAAGGCGTCTTTGTTTTCAATTCTAAAATCTAAACTCATTCTCTCCACTCCCTTTTCTTGCTGCATCAACTGTATCAAAACCAAATACTCAAGGCCTCTACTCAAAGAACCCGATCTGTTAGATTGTGACATCGTGATGGGGGATGAACCCCATTTTCGAACTACTTACCCCGTTAGGTTACGCCAATTCGCGGCGATGTCCTTTTTTCCCGAGTTCTGTTGAAGATGTTGCCGTGGCACCTGATTGCCGATGCTCCAATGCAATCTCCTTTTGTTTTCGCGATTCATGTGCAGATCCAGGATACCTTTGAGTTAGTAGAGGCCAGTATAGTGTGTAAAAAGGAGTAGGCTCCAGGAGGCTGGCAGCAGGATGGGCCACCCACCCTCTCGTAAAGGTAAAGAATCACCAAAACCTAGACGGAGGGATAGAGATGACCCGGCATCAGCTTACCATTGACGACGAGATGCTGCACGCCCTTTTTCAAAGTGACGAAGGTCTGGCGAAGCTTGTGCAGGCCGTATTGAACCAGGTGCTGGATGGCCAGGTGACCGACCAATTGAAGGCGCTGCCCTACGAGCGATCCGAAGAGCGCCAGGGATACCGTAACGGCTACCGCACCCGGGAGATGAAGACCCGGGTGGGTCCTTTGTGATTGCAGATCCCCCGGGTACGAGATGGCAGTTTCTCCCCGGAGATGTTCGCGAGATACCTAAGAAGCGAGCAGGCCCTGGTGTTGGCCATGATGGAGATGGTGGTCAACGGGGTGAGTACTCGCAGGGTACGGCGGATCACCGAGCGGCTTTGCGGGACGAGTTTTTCGAAGTCGACGGTCTCGGAGTTATGCAAGAATCTCGATCCTTTGGTTGCGAGTTGGAACACGCGCCCTTTGGAGGGCTAGTATCCCTTCGTGTTGGTGGATGCGATGGTGTTCAAGGCCCGAGAGAGCGGTCGTGTGCGGTCTCGCAGTGCCCATATTGCCGTTGGGATCAACGAAGAGGGCTATCGTGAGGTATTGGGCCTTGGGCTCGGGGATTCGGAGTCTGAGTCCAGTTGGTCGGCGTTCTTCCG
>CAYLPL010000152.1:0-654 GCA_964385545.1 uncultured Clostridia bacterium
AAAAGCCCCCGGTCGCCGCTTCGGACATCCTTTCGGAGTGAAACGTCAACTGGGCGACAATCCCCGAGGCCACCCGCAGACAGGCCCGGAGGGTATCCGCGGCATCGAATAATGCCTCTTTATCCTCCTGCATGTCGCTGTTGTAAGCCAAAGGCAATCCCTTCATTACACTAAGGAGGTTCATGAGACTCCCGTAAACCCGGCCGCTCTTTCCCCGGATCAGTTCCGCGGAATCGGGGTTGCGTTTTTGCGGCATGATGCTGCTTCCCGTGGAGTAGCCCTCGGGAAAGTCCGCGAATCCGTATTCCTGACCCGACCATAGAATAAGTTCCGTGGCCAGACGGCCGAGATGCATCATCGTCATCGACGAGGCCGACAGGAACTCCAACACGAAATCCCTGTCGGATACGGCGTCGATGCTGTTGGGATAGGTGCGCGAGAATCCCAGCTGATCGGCGGCGAAGGCCCGATCGAGATCGAAACCCGCCCCCACGAGGGCCGCGGCACCCAGGGGACTCTCGTCGGCCCTCGCGCGACAATCGGCGAAACGACCGCGATCGCGCTGAAACATCCAAAAGTAGGCCATGAGATGGTGCGCCAGGGAAACGGGTTGGGCCCTTTGCTTGTGAGTGGATCCGGGCATCAACGTATCCC
>CAYLPL010000152.1:664-4385 GCA_964385545.1 uncultured Clostridia bacterium
ACGTATCCACGTTCTCCTGGGCCCTGACAAGGAGTTCTCGCTGCAGTTCCCGCAAAAGCTCCCTTATCCTTTCCACCTCCTCGACGACGAAGAGGTGCATATCCGTCGCCACCTGGTCGTTGCGACTTCTGCCGGTGTGCAGTTTGCGGGCGATGGGCCCGATTATATCGGCCAAAAGCATTTCCACGTTGGTGTGAATATCCTCGTGTTCGGGCGAAAGGGAGGCGTTGCCCGAGTCTATCACCTCCTCGACCTCGTCGAGCCCGCGCAGTATATCCTCGAGCTCCCCTGCGTCGATTATTCCGGCGCGGTGCAGCGTTTGCGCGTGGGCTCGATTCACCCGGATGTCCTGCCGATACAGCCGATGGTCGAAGGCGATCGAAGAGGTAAACGCCCGGGAGGAGCCCCCGGGATCCGAAGAGAAGCGTCCTCCCCACAGGGGGCCATTTCGAGCCTCGGGATCCATTCAGTTCACCGCTTCCCCGAAGTCTTTCTCTTTTGAGATCCTCTTTCCCACGGAAGAGTGCACGACCGTGGGCAGTCCCCAAACGGAGATGAAGCCCTCGGCGGCACGGTGATCGAAGCTATCGTCCCCACCGTAGGTGGCCAAAGAGAGATCGTAAAGGGAATTGGGCGATTTCCGCCCGACCGCGCGACAGGATCCGTGGTGAAGCCGCAGCCGCACCGTTCCCGTCACCCGATCCTGCGATGAATCTACGAAGGCATCCAATGCCCCGCGCAGGGGAGAAAACCAAAGACCAAAATAGACCAGTTCGGCATACTTCGGCTCCATCGTCTTCTTGAAGTGAGCCAGTTCCCGGGGAAGGGTAAGATCCTCAAGGTCTCGGTGGGCCTCGAGCAAAATGCTGGCCGCCGGAGCCTCGTAGATTTCCCGGGACTTGATGCCCACCAAGCGGTTTTCCACGTGATCCAATCGACCGACCCCGTGCGCTCCCCCGATCTCGTTTAGCCGCGATATCAGTGCGGCCGGGGGCATTTTCTCACCGTCGAGGGCCACGGGAACACCCTTGACGAACTCTATGGTTACGTAGGCGGCCTCGTCGGGAGTCATCCCCGGAGGACGGGTCCACTCGAAGGCCTCCTCGGGCGCCTCGACCCAGGGATCCTCCAGGACCCCGCATTCTATACTGCGTCCCCAGAGGTTCACGTCTATGCTAAACGGGTTCTCCTCGCCCACGGGGACCGGTATGTCCCTTTCCCGTGCATAGGATATCTCTTGTTCACGGGACATGGGCCACTCCCGTACCGGGGCCACGACCCGAAGATCGGGATTCAGTGCCTTGACGGAAACGTCGAATCTCACCTGATCATTGCCCTTGCCGGTGCATCCGTGGGCGACGGCGACGGCACCCTCCGCCTCGGCACATTCGACCAACAACTTGGCGATCAGGGGCCTGGACAGGGCCGAAGAAAGCGGGTATCGGTCCTCGTATAGGGCGTTGGCCTTCAGGGCCGCGAAGGCGTAATCTCTGGCGAACTCCTCGCGTACGTCGACGACATGACAATCCAGGGCTCCCACATCGATGGCCTTTTGCTTGACGGCATCGAGATCCTTGCCCTCGCCGACGTCCGCCGCCAGGGCGATGACGCCCAGCCCGTAGTTTTCCCGCAGCCAGTCTATGGCCACGGATGTGTCGAGTCCTCCCGAGTATGCCAGCACTACTTTCTTCATGATGACCCCTTTCACGAATTGAGTCGCGGAATACG
This sequence comes from uncultured Clostridia bacterium, assembly GCA_964385545.1. Lineage (GTDB taxonomy): Bacteria > Bacillota > Sulfobacillia > SLMV01 > SLMV01 > CSSED11-154. The sequence continues at coordinate 2,393 of CAYLPL010000152.1, forward strand.
TATGAGTATACTGTTATGAAGTATGTTTATGCAAGAGCCCCCCGGGAGGATCGCCCCCTTCGCTGCAGAAAAGTGTCACATGGGAGGTGGCAACATGGATCGCATCCTCGATCTAAACAGCGATCTCGGTGAAAGTTTCGGCAATTACCACATGGGACACGACGACGAGATTATGGAGGTCATAAGCTCCGCCAACGTGGCCTGCGGGTTTCACGCCTCCGATCCCATGGTCATGCGCAAGACCGTGCGAGCGGCGGCGGAGCGCGGCGTCAGCATAGGAGCGCACACCAGCTACCCGGATCTGGTGGGCTTTGGGCGACGTCGCATGGATCTCACACCCGAGGAAATCATCAACGACCTGATATATCAGGTCGGAGCACTACAGATGTTTTGCCACGTAGAAGGCACGCGACTGAATCACGTGAAGGCTCACGGGGCGATCTACAACACCGCGGTAAAGCACGAACCCACCGCGAAGGGCCTCATCGAGGGAATGAAGGCCCTAGATGTGGACCTTTATTTCTATTTACCCGCCGGAACCGAATTCTTGGAACGTGCCCGGGCAGAGGGTCTGAAGGTGGTGGCCGAGGCCTTCGCGGATCGGCTGTACGATGACGAGGGCAACCTGGTGTCGCGCCGCGTGCCCGGCAGCGTCTTCGAAGATCCGGAGCGCGCCGCGGGCCAGGCCGAGAGCATTGCACTAAAGGGCCAGGTGACCACCCAAAGCGGAAGTGTTATCCCCATGCAGGCGCAAAGCATCTGCGTGCACGGCGACAGCCGCAAGTCCCTCGAGATCTCCCGTGCGGTACATGACCGCCTGGTGGAGGCCGGCGTTACCATAAAGGCACCGGGGTGGTAGCATTTGTCCGCCGAAATTCGGCCCGCCGGTGAGGCGGCCCTCCTTTTAGAATACGGTTGCACCATCGATCCAAAGACCAATCTTCGGGTGATCCGCGCCGCGCGCCGCATAGCCGAGGACGGACCCGATGGCATCGAGGACGTCATACCCGCCTACACGACGGTGCTGGTTTCCTTCGATCCCGCCCGCGTCTCCCCCGGAGAGATCCGTTCCTTCGTGCGGGAGGATCCGGAAGTGTGGGATCCGCCGGCCTCCGGGGAAGAGCAGGGGGATGTCCACCGGATTCCCGTGGCCTACGGCGGCGACGAAGGACCGGACCTGGAGGATGTGGCCCTGCGTTGCGGGCTGTCACCGGCGGAAGTTATTGAGATCCACACGGGCGATGTTTATCGGGTGTACTTTCTCGGGTTTACGCCGGGCTATCCGTACATGGGGGAACTCGATCCCAAAATCGAGGTGCCCAGGCGACCCTCGCCGCGAACCCGCGTCCCCGCTGGATCCGTCGCAATAGCGGGGCGCCAGACGGGGCTTTACCCCATGGCCACCCCGGGCGGATGGTCCCTCCTGGGCCGAACCCCGGTCAGGCTGTTTGATCCCTCCTCGGAGGATCCAACCCTGTTGCGTCCGGGCGATCGCGTCGAGTTTTACCCGATCGAAGGGCCGGTGGAAGCACCTGGCGTAGGGCTTTTGGAATTCGAACCCGGACGACCGATCTGCAAGGTGCTGCAGCCGGGACTTTACACCACCTTGCAGGACGATGGCCGACGGGGGTACATGCACCTTGGGGCCTCTCGGGCGGGGGCCGCCGACCTCCATTCTCTGCATCGGGCCAACGTCCTGGTCGGTAACGCCCCGGGGGCCGCGGCCCTGGAAATGACCGCCCTGGGACCACATCTTGAGTTTCTCCGCGAGAGCACTGTGGCCGTGGCCGGTGCCCAGACGACTCTGCTGGTCGACGGTTCACCGGTAAAAGCGCGGAATGCGACGCGCATCCCCGCCGGTTCCCGCGTGTCTTTCGGCCCCTTCGAGTTCGGCCTGCGCGCATACCTGGCCGTCGCGGGAGGCTTTGATGCCCCCCTGATGATGGGAAGCCGCTCCACCGACACCCTATCGGGAGCCGGCGGCATCGGCGCG
>CAYLPL010000153.1:0-4328 GCA_964385545.1 uncultured Clostridia bacterium
CGGTTCGGCGTGGGCTTTGGCGCTTTCGGCGGTGACCTTGCCGGCATCCTGCAGAATTTCGCGGTCGGTGGCTTCGATAAACCGGTTGAGTCGGGTTTCCCAGTCCTGCATCGTCATGGGGATCCGGCGCTGGGCCATGTCCTCGGCGACGTCAAGGTAGGCGTTCACAAGGCGGGCGAGCTGGGTCATTTCCTCCTCGGTCAGATAGTTCTTGGCGACACTCACGTCAAACTTCTGGATCTTCCCGTGGGGCGCGTCCTTCCAGGTGGTGAGGCCCATGCGCGGCTTCTCGGCGTCGGCAGCAGTTATTCGAAATCTTCGAATAACTGAATCCTCCGCGAGCTCGTTATCAGCAAAGACCTTCTTGAGGTGGTAGTTGATGGTGTGGGTCTTCACGTCGTAGAGGACGCCCATCATTTTCTGGGTCAGCCAGATGTCCTCGTCCGCATAGACCACTTCGACGCCTCCTTTGCCCTGTGCAGCGACAAACGTGAGGTATTCGACGGCAGAAGAACGAGTGATGGACATGTCTTTGTTGTCGGGCTTCTTTTTCACGATCCCACTCCAATCTTTTCTGGGATGTCCCGGAGTTCCCTGTCCGTCTCTCTCGCCTCTGTCTGTCGGGACATGGCCACCACAACCTCCCCCACCACCGGATTCTTCTCAACTCCATCCTGGGTCGCAAACACCTGGAGGTTGTCCATCGCCCGGGTGAGGGAGACGTAGACCAGGTTGCGCATCCGGGCCTCCGCTTCTTCCTCGTCAATCGAGCCGCTCCCGGCGACCATCGGCAGGAGCAGAAAGACCACGGGGAACTCGAGGCCCTTGGCGGAGTGCATCGTTGACAGCCGCACACCGGTGCTGGTCTCGAAGTCAAACTCATCGGCCAGGACGGAGCACGTCTCCAGTCCCTCCTCCTCTATCAGGCGCGTCGCCTTGTTCAGGAAGTTCCTGAAGGGCGCGAGGACCGCGATGTTTTCCGGAGCGTACCCGAGGCGCCCCAGAAAGAAGCGTAACCGCGCGAGAACAGCCTCCCACATTGCGTCGGCATCGGGGAGCACGAAGAACTCCGGCTCCGGACCGTGGCGGAAGGCGCTGCCCGTTCCCAGTGCAGTACGGTCCAGACCGGGAACCTGGTCCCGGTAGCGCTCGCTGAGGGCGCAGATCTCCACGGTGTTGCGATAGTTGGTCTCCAGCGTTTTGGAACGGTTGCGGATATCCACGCCGCTCCGGAGGAAGCTCCCGCCGAATCGGTACAGCCGCTGCTGTTCGTCGCCGCAGATCACCGTCCCCCGGCGACCGATCGCCGCGAAGAACTTGACCTGCAGGGCGGTCAGGTCCTGTGCTTCGTCCAGAAATACACGCCGGAATGAGAGCTTCTCCCGCAGTGCATCATCGGCCTCCACCTTGCGCAGCAGGAGCTGCACCGCTCGCTGGGTGGAGATCTTCCCCTGCTCGTCCATTATGCGCCACGCCGTCTCGCAGGCGCCCCACACCTCGGCGCGATCCTCTTTGTGGAGCGGTTTCTTCAGTCCCCGACGGGGGATTACCTCATCAACGTACTGCTCACGGGTCAGATCGTTTCCGAGGATGAACTCCTCCGCCTCTACCACGAACTGGTCCTCCGGTAACGCCGTCTGTTCGACCTTCGCGTAGATCTCCGCGACGGGCTTTCCGAAGATGAGCTCCTTGTCATCGGCGGCAAGCAGGTCCGCGACAAGGGCGTCCGCGTGCTGAATCGTGAGATCCGTGACGTCGCTGCCGATGATGGTGGCAAGGTAGCGATTGAATCGCGCGAGAGACTTGTTGAAGGTGAAAATCCCAAGCTGGGTATAGTCGTCGAAACCGAGTTCGCTGCGGATGCGTTCCCGTTCCTGCTGGACCGCGTGCATGAGCACGAGGGTCTTGCCGGTCCCGGCGGGGCCCTTGACGAGGAAATCCCCGTGTTCACCGATCGCTGCAACGATCTGTTCCTGTTCTGGGCTGAGATTGAGAACAGAGCGTTCGTAGTCGCTTCGGGTGCGGGTGAGCGTTGTTGCCCGGGAGATGTAGTCGACATAGGCGCGGACCGCGTTCTGGTCGTCGAGCTGAGCGGCGGCGTGACGGGCGCGCTCGGTGGCGTCAAAGACCTCCTGTCGGAGCTCCGTTATTCGGGAGCGGTCGGCACCTTTCTGCTGCTCCAGGGTCGCGATATGCGCCTGCAGACGCTGTGTCTCGGCTATAGCCTCGTCGTAGACTGCCTGGTCCGCTTCCCAGGCGGCGATCTTCTCCAGGAGGGTGGCGTTTTCGGCACGCGCCCTGTTGGCGGCGAGCTGCAGCGCCTTGAGACGCCCACGGTATTCGCTCTTGGGAGTGTGGTCGGACCAGGCGTCGCTGACAAGATCGGCCAGTCGATTTATCACGGGATGGCTGAAACCCGCAGTGGCGAGGAACCGACGGGATCGCTCCTGTACCGCCATAACCTCATCGACCTCCAGCTCGATAAAGCGGTGGCGAACGTCGTTGGTGTGCCGCCGGAACTCGCCGAACTGTTTCGCCAGGGCGTGAAGCTGTTTGCGGGACTGCCCGCGCAGATCAAGCACACCTTCAAGGTGCTCGAGCTTGTCGCGAAAGGAGACACCCTCTCCCCAAGGAGCTCCCATATGGACGGCGAGACCCTCCAGAAATGCGTCGCATGCGAGGGCAAAGACACCAGGATCGGCGCCGATCATCGATTCGATTCGGGGAAGCTGGGCAGCGGCGTAGTCGCCGGCGATGGAGGGGCCGCTGGAGGTATCGTTTCCGGCGGGATGGCCCGCGGTGCTACTCATCTGTCGGTGCTCCGGTCACTGCAACCATTGTACATTTCAAAGCCTATTTTCTCAACTGACGATATCCGCGTTTTTTTGTTCTTCGTCGCTTTGCGCCACGACGCCATGAATCAGGAAAATCCCGAGTATCATGATGATAATGTTCTTCATAGAAGCCTCCTGAATTGTGTGTTGGAGACTTCAAAGCAAAGCCCGTGCCATTCGGTTGAGAGACCGATGTACGGCAGATATACGGAGGTTTTCGCGTGTTCCGGGGTGTATTACCCGGCGGGATCGTCCATTGGGTGACTGCGGTTTCGATGGGGTGATAACTCAGGTTACGCGTCGTTCCGGTGGCAAGCGACCCGAAGAGGAAAATGGTGCGGACTTCACGATTACCGCTGAAGTCTTCTTGCCCTGTCGTCTACACTCACGATTCGTCTTCAATCAGCGCCTGCAGTTCCTCCGGGGTAAGTCGGGTATAGCGGGCAACCTTTTGCATATCTTCTCCGGCGGTCAACATCTGCCGGGCAAGCTCCGTACGCTCACGATATCGCCCGGCCTCTTCGCCTTTCCGGAGGCCCTGCTCCTCACCTTCTTCAAAACCCTTTTTTCGCAACTGTTCCGCGGTTGTCAAAAGTCCCTCCCTGATACGCCCCTGGTGTACCAATAGTTCAATTTTACCGATCAATTCCTCTGCCGACAACTCGCCGGTCTCATAAAGATACATCGATAGCGCCTGATATTCCTCATTAGACAGACGGTCTTCCGCCCCCTCAAGGACCGCCTGCAGTTCCGTCAACGCCTCTACAGCACCCCGGCGGATCGTTCGCATCAGCCACAGTGCCGCCCGGGAGGCGGGATTTCCCTGAAGCGTGTCCATGCTCGTCGCCGGCAGGTCAAAGATCTCCGCCCCAAAGGTAACCTGATACCGTTTCAGTGCCTCCGGCATCTCCCGGGGAAACAAGTCGGTGAAGGATTCTACCACGCCGCCGGCTGGGCCGTGATAGAGCAACACTGGAATGACCGGTGTCAGCGGAATCTTTCCGCCTGATCTCATTTCCGCACTCCACATCTGGACCATGTACCGGAGTACCTGCAGCACAGCGGCCGGGTCCCGGTACGACTTGTGCTCCACCAGGATGTAGACCTTCGCGGAGCGGTGACCTCAGCAGGCAACGCCTTCCTGATCAAAAACTGCAGATGTGCGGGTTCAGAGAAAAACGAGCGAAAGAACCGGTCGTGAGCACGGTGGATTTCCATAGGGCCTCCACCGATATACACGCCGGGAATTACCGTGGTGCTTCAGGAAGGTGTGTTATTGACAATTATTTCGAACCATCCCGGATCGCGGGGGCGGCCCGGGAAGACAACTTCCTTGGAGATATCAGGGGGCCTGTCGACAGTTCGCGCTGTCGAATACGGCGGCACGCGTATGAATTGGTGGCATGGATTCCTTGCCCCTTCACTCCCCCACCCCAACAACCTTCCACCACGCGTCGAAGTCGTCGGTTCTGCCGTTCACGCCGCCGACCTGCG
>CAYLPL010000154.1:0-4320 GCA_964385545.1 uncultured Clostridia bacterium
AATGGCTGGCGGTACCCAGCTCGTCATCGTAAAAGGTTGCGCGCATCTCGGGAATATCCACGATACCGGAGAAATCCGATTCCGCTCCCAACGGCATCTGTACCGGGATAGGACGAGTACCGAGGCGTCCTTCCATCATTTCGATAACCCTGAAGAAATCGGCCCCCACGGTATCCATCTTATTGACGAAGGCCAACCTGGGTATCCGATACCTGTCGGCCTGCCGCCAAACCGTCTCAGACTGGGGCTCGACCCCACCTTTGGCACAGAAGATCACGACGGCACCATCGAGTACACGAAGAGATCTCTCCACCTCCATGGTGAAGTCAACGTGTCCGGGCGTATCAATAATGTTAATCTGATTATCGCCCCACCGACACGTGGTAGCCGCAGAGGTGATGGTGATACCTCGTTCCTGCTCCTGGGCCATCCAGTCCATCGTGGCCGCGCCGTCGTGGACTTCCCCCATGCGGTGCAACCTCCCGGTGTAAAAGAGGATGCGCTCCGTCGTAGTCGTCTTGCCCGCGTCAATGTGCGCGGTCAGACCGATATTTCTCACTTTTTCGAGGGGGAACTCCCTCGGCATGCGAAACCCCTCCTCAGAGGTATACCGACCGTACCCGATCGATCCCGTCTTGTCGTTTACCAGCGATAGTGCGCGAAGGCCTTGTTGGCTTCGGCCATGCGGTGCATCTCTTCTTTGCGCCTGACGGCTGAACCTCCACCGCCGGCCGCTTCCATAAGCTCGGCAGCGAGCCGCTCGACCATAGTCCTTTCACCACGGGCCCGGGCCGAATTGCCCAGCCAACGAATGGCCAGCGTCCTGCGCCTCTCGGGGCGCACCTCCATGGGAACCTGGTAGGTAGCACCTCCGACGCGCCGCGGCCTTACTTCCAACATGGGCATGGCGTTCTTCAATGCCGTTTCGAAGACCTCGTAAGGATCATCATCGGAACGTTCCTGAATGATCGCCATGGCTCCGTAGAAAATTCTCTGGGCCAAGCCTTTCTTACCGTCTCGCATGATTTGGTTGATGAACTTGGTAACCAATCGCGAGTTAAACACCGGATCGGGAACCACTTCCCGCCGGGGAGCTCGTCCTCTTCTCGCCACTTACTTTCACCTCCCGCGATGTAAAATTAAGACTTCTTTGCCCCGTACTTGGAACGACCCTGCTTCCGTTCCGTGACACCAGCGGTATCGAGCGTTCCGCGAATTACCTGATATCTAACACCCGGGAGATCTCTGACTCGGCCTCCCTGTAGCAACACTACCGAGTGCTCCTGGAGGTTGTGAGCCTCTCCGGGGATGTAAGCCGTCACCTCGGCACCGTTTACCAAACGAACCCTGGCCACTTTGCGCAAAGCCGAATTGGGCTTTTTGGGCTGGAACGTCCTCACCAGAAGGCAAACCCCTCGCTTTTGGGGGGAGCCCTGTAGGGCCGGCGTGTCCGTCTTCTTGCGACGGGTTTGACGCCCTTTGCGGATGAGTTGATTTATCGTCGGCAATCATCTCACCTCCTCGTGAGGGTATTGGCCAATAAAGGCGCCGCACTTGGGAAAAAACGCGGCGCCCGGAAGTCCAGTTCTCCGTATTGGGGTGTAGAACGTCTATCCGCCTACCATCACCCTCATTCGGAGGGGGCCTTTCAGGCCCCGGGATATCCGACGATCCCGCTAACGCAGGATCGCGGCCACCGCGGCGCCTACGGAAATACCGCAGGCCTTTCCTAGCTTCGTCATCGTATCTACAAAAGCGATCTCGATATCCTGCTCTTCCCCCAGGTCGATCACCGGGTCGATGATATGATCCTCCGCGTCCCGAGCCACGAAAAGCGTGGCCACCTCCTGACGTTCGAGGGCTTTACGGGTTTGCTTCGTTCCTATCGTCTTTCTCGGTGCTCCCCTGAGCTGTTCCAGGGACATCGATCCGCCTCCAATGCTCCTTATACCTTCGACCGCCGGTACTGGCGACCGAGCGCAAACACCCTCGGATTATAGCAACGCACCCATACTGTGTCAACGAGAAACGACCGGTCAATTCTCGGAATCGGCGGCCGGTAATTCTTCCTCTTCGTCCTCGTCCGCGCCATCCCATACGGCGGCGATGCCGATCTCATTGTACCTTTGCATGCCCGTTCCCGCCGGAATGAGTTTGCCGATGATCACGTTTTCCTTGAGACCCCGCAGATGATCCTGGGCCCCCTCCGTGGCAGCCTGAGTCAGGACCCTGGTAGTCTCCTGGAACGAAGCCGCCGAGAGGAAGGAATCCGTGGCCAGCGAAGCCTTGGTTATCCCCAGGAGTACGGGCTCCGCAGTGGCGGGCTCTCCGCTATCCTCTTCGATCTTACGGTTTGCTTCCTCGAGTCTGGGCAACTCGATCTGGCTGCCCGGCAAAAGATCGGTGTCTCCGGAATTGATAACGCGGACTTTGCGAAGCATCTGACGGATGACGATCTCGATGTGTTTGTCATTAATGACTACACCCTGCATCCGATATACCCGCTGAACTTCCGCCAACAGGTGTTGGTAAACCGATTCCGGTCCCTTAATCTTCAGGAGATCGTGGGGATTGATGACCCCCTCGGTGATCGCTTGCCCGGCCATGACTTTATCACCCTCGGAGACCGTAATGGGCAGACCTTCGGGAACCGTCTGTCTGCCGGCATTGCCGTCTTCTGTCGTAATCACGATCGAGCGTTTGCCGCTGCGGGTCGTGTCGAAACTCACGGTGCCATCCCTATCGGCAAGCAGCGCTGCGATCTTGGGATTGCGACCCTCGAATAGTTCTTCCACCCGCGGCAGACCCTGAGTAATGTCGTCTCCGGCTATACCGCCGGTGTGGAAGGTTCGCATGGTCATCTGCGTCCCGGGTTCACCGATGGACTCGGCGGCTATGATTCCAACTGCCTCGCCCACATCGACCAAACGCAGCGTAGCCAAATCACGGCCGTAGCAGTGAGAACACACACCGTGTTGGGTGTTGCAGGTCAGCACCGACCGCATCGGAACCTCGAAGTCATCCCCGTATTCCGCTTTGAGCCTTTCGATCACGGGGGCAACATCCTCGTCGACGATCTCGTCTTTACCTACCAGGACGGAGCCGTCGGAAGGATCCACAATATCGCGAGCCGCGAGGCGACCGAGTACCCGGTCGGCTCGGCTTTCTATTCCCTCGTTGCCATCGTAGATGGCGTCGACCATGACGTAGTCGTCGGTTCCGCAGTCTTGCTCTCTCACCATGACGTCCTGAGTCACGTCGACCAGTCTGCGGGTTAGATAGCCGGATTGAGCAGTCCTCAAGGCCGTATCCGCCAAACCCTTACGGGTTCCGTGGGTCGAAGTGAAATACTCGATCACGGTGAGCCCCTCACGGAAGTTGGACCGAACCGGTTGCTCGATCGTGCGACCACTCGGATCCGCCATCAGGCCACGCATACCCGCCATCTGGACTATCTGCTGTTCGTTACCCCGAGCCCCGGATTCCGCCATCATGTAAACGGGGTTGTCTCGCGCCATATTCTGCATCAGGCGACCGGTGAGTGTATCCTTCGCCTTGGTCCATATCTCGATGATTCTCTCGTAACGTTCTTCTTCGCTGAGTAGACCCTGCCGGAACTGCTCCGCGACTTCATCCACCCGAGATTGAGCTTCCTCTAGGATCGGGGCCTTCTCCACGGGCACCTCGATGTCGGAGACCGCAATGGTCAAACCGGCCCGCGTAGCATAAGTGAAACCCAGATGTTTCAAGGCATCGAGCATCTCCGAAGTATCGCGGACACCGAATCTCCGATAAGATTCTGCGACCAGATCACCGAGATTTCTGCTGTCGACGCGTTCATTTACGAAGGGCATATTCTCCGGGAAAGCCTCGTTCAATATCACTCTACCGGGCGTAGTAACGTGGGCGGCACCCTTGACGCGAATCTTAATCGGATCGTGTAATTTCACGTAGCCATTTTCCATGGCCATGGTCATCTCATCGACCGAATTGAATGTCGGTATTTCGCGTGGGTCAATCGTGTCGAGATCTGCGGGCGACACCGTCAGGTAGTAGATGCCGAAGATCATATCCAGCGTAGGCGTGGCAACCGGACGCCCATCCTTGGGATTGAGCATATGGTCGGAGGCCATCATCAAGATGCGAGCCTCGGATTGTGCCTCCGCCGAAAGTGGGACGTGCACGGCCATCTGATCCCCGTCGAAGTCCGCATTGTACGCAGCGCAAACCAGCGGATGTATCTTTATGGCCTTACCTTCTACCAGCACCGGCTCGAAGGCCTGGATTCCCAGCCTGTGGAGGGTGGGGGCACGGTTGAGC
>CAYLPL010000155.1:0-4260 GCA_964385545.1 uncultured Clostridia bacterium
ACTGCACGACTTCGTGTCCGAGGTCACGACCCAGGGCAGCCGTTTCGTCGTAAAGAGCGCGAATTACTCTGGCGGGAGCCTCGGTTATGCCCTCTTTGTACATGTAGAATTCGCCCTCGGACCACTGTATTCTCCCCACATTGAGCAAGGAACCAGGGGGATGACATATGGGGTTGAGATTCGACAGCGCGGTCACCAGGACGTTACCGCCATCTACGATCACCCCTGGCCACAACTCACCGAGGGTGGGCAAGACCTCTCCCGTTCGCGTGGAAGGTAGAGCGGCCACCGCTACTCGAGATGCCACCAGTTTCAAATCCTGAGTGGTCGGCCCGGATGCCCGGGTGCCGTACGGTAAAGTATTGGCTTCGACTACGAGAGATCGCGCCGGGTTACCGCTTTCTTTAAGCATGTGGGCGAGGCGAAGGGATCCGAAATCACCGGCCCACACCGCTATCTTGTGATCGTCCTTTAGGTGAGGACACAGCTCATCGAAGAAAAGATCATGTCCGAAGGCTGGCAAGACGACGTGTATGAGTTCCACGCCCTGCAGGGCCTGCTCCATATCGGTGGTTGCCATCCGGAGATCAGCCACGCCATTTCGTCCGATGCCGGTCAGTTCTATTCTCCCGCCCTGCAAAACCCTCTCGAAGGATTGTTCGAAACGCGGATGTTCGTAGAGGTGGACGTCATATCCGGCCAGGGTGAGATCCGCAGCCATGGTTCGTCCGCCATCTCCGGCACCTAGGATTGCCATTGGTTTGTCGAGCAACTCGATTCCCCCTCAAGATAGATGTGCCTTCTTTGTGGTCGGTAATCGTAGATCCCGAGCCGGTTCATCTTGCGTCAATAACCAAACGTATGGGGTAGATGTGAGGGGCTTCGATCCCGGGCTGCAGCATCGAAGTCTTTCATATCGCCGGCTATTGCGCTCAGAAGACAGGCTTTTGGCGGCTATCGTCCACATAGTTCGGTGACGTGTCGTTGTTCCCCTTCAAATGTGAGTACAGTCCGGGTGGATCTAGTAGAACTACTACCCGAGGAGATAGGAAGGAAGATGTCTTTTGGGACGCTGCGAGAAGCCGCGATCTGACTCCTGGTGGGGCACGGGGCCCTCGAAGGGGACATCGGTGTGAGCCAAGACACGTTAGCGGCGATGAGATGAAAGGATCGCGGGAAACTCCCGCGATCCCGCCTTTCCTATCTCCGTGCGTTCACGAACTGCCGTACGACCGCGGACCATTCCCCTGGTAATTCGGTCATGACATGGTGCCGCGCGCCAGAGAAGATGTGCATTTGGGCGTCGTCGATCTGGTTGAAGTAGTCCAGGGCATCGATGGGGGAGGACCCGGGATTTTCCCGGCTCCACGTCATGAGCACCGGTACGGTGAGCGCCCTCGCCCACTCACACATGTATTTTCCTCTGTACATCTGGTTGTTGCGGCTGTCATCTTCCGTGGAACTACAAGCTTTCCAGCGAGCACTGGCCGTCTCGTGATTTAGTTCCCCTATCTCCAGGACGAGATCGACCATTTCCTCGGTAACAAGGTCCTTGTTCAAAAAATTCTTTTCCATCTTCTTGCGCACGCTATCCCTGGTGGGAGGTTTCTTTGAGATGGATTTTGCCTTGGTCCACGGACGGCGTGGAGGACGATAGTCGCGCAGTACATCGTCCCATACGACATACCGGTCGTCCGGGGTGGCGGTGGCGCCGCGACTATTGATCACGATGAGAGTCTTCACCCTCAACGGTGACTCGTGGGCGACGTAGTTGGCCATCCATCCCCCGAGGGAGTTGCCACCGACGTGGGCGACGATATCTAGTTCCTCCATGAATCGGATTATGAACGAACCCTGCGCTTCGGCCGGGTAATACTGCGGTGAGGGACAGGGAGTGCGACCGTAACCGACTACATCCAGGGCGATTACGTGCAAATCCCGGGCGAGGGGCCCTATCGCGGCGCCGTAGTTAAGCTCGGCGCATGAGCTGGAACCGCCGCCGTGTATCAAAACGATCGTTTGCTCTTTCGGATCTCCCGCCTCGAGGTAATGCGTTTCGATCCCGTCCACGTCTACGTACTTGTGCTCGAAAGTCTCCGCCATCGTCAATCCCTCCGGTTACTGTAAAGATATGCGACAACCTAAGATCGGACCCGGTTGCCAGAAAGGTTTCGCGGGACGGGTCCCATCTCCGTCTCCAATTCTTTACGGAAGGCATCAGCCCTCTTTTCCAGGCCAACAGCCTTTCGTAGCCACAGCGTATTTCGCCTGTTCACATTGCCTCAAAATGCCGATGAGGCGGTCTCATATCGGCGACCCACACGTTGGCTCCACCGGCTATCCTGCGATTAGGGGGAGATGGGTTGTCCGGTGGAAAGCGCCGATGAAGGTAGACGGATCTGGCGACATCGCCTTTGGGAGGTTTAGCGTATCAATTTCGGGTGCATAGTACTGAGTGAGGTGTCACTCATTATCGCAGAGTATATCAATATGGCAACAAGGATCGAAAGAATTCGGGAAGAGATGGGTCTATTGCCTCTGGCCTTCAAGGTGGCGAAACCATCGGGAGACGTCTAGCGGGAGATAACCGCGGATTACCATGAGATCATCTATTGGAGTACGAGTCACCTCTCGGGATAGCCACTGCCATTGTGGCCGAGCACGGGCCAAGGTGACGCTCGACATACGTAAGGCCTTCATGATTGGAGCGAGCCTGGATGAAATGATCGGGGTTTTGCGAATGAGGGCTCGGTACTATGGCGGTGTATTGCTCTCGGGTATGCTGCCGGAACTCCTTCCAAAATCGATTAGTACGGAAGGGAGTTTGTCCCGGGGAGATCCGGCCACCTCAAAAGAATGAATGGCACGGTGAAATAGGAACACTCATCGGTGTCGCGCGGCACCGCGAAGGGCGGGTGCCCGGGCACATGTGCCCAGAAAGTCACCATTCGAAGGCGGTTAGAGATATGGAACTGATATTGATTTACGGGACCTTTGCAGTGGCTCTCATATTCTCGTGGCGAGCCGATCCCGAAAAAACCAAAGGCGCATTTGTCGTCGCCACCAACATGGCAAAAGAGCTCGCGCCGAGCTTCATCCTAATCATCGGAGCTTTAGGTATCCTGATGGGAGCCATCCTGCCGCCTGAGGCGATCCGAAGCTACCTCGGCGAAGGAGCCGGATTCACGGGAAGCGTCATCGCCGCACTTTTCGGATCCATCACGCTAATTCCCAACGTGATGGCCATGCCGCTGGCTGCATCGTTTTTCCGAAGCGGTGCCTCCGCCATGACGGTCGCAGCATTCATAACCACGCTGACCATGGTAGGAACGGTTACTTTTCCCCTTGAAAAGGAGCAGTTGGGCCTTCGCTTCGCCCTAACGCGCAACCTGGTGAACTTCGTCGTCGCGTTGGTTATAGCGGGCCTCATGGGGGTGTTGATGTGAAGAATGCGGAGCAGTCCGCAAAGACGGGGGATACCGGAATGGGCAACAAGAAGTACGCCCTCGTTGTCCTGGCTCTGGCCTACCTGGGATTGGCCTTTTACTCGACGGAACTGGCCCGCGCCAGCGCCGGAGTAGCGTTGGATTATTTCCTGGAAATGCTCATCGTGATCCCACCCGTGTTTGTACTCATGGGTCTGTTTAGCCTATGGGTTCCCAACGAGATGATCCAGAGGTATCTCGGTCGTGAATCGGGTTTCAGGGGACTGTTGATCTCTTACGTCATGGGTACGTTGCCCACCGGCCCGGTGTATCTCGCCTTTCCGGTGGCCGCGGTATTGTTGAACAAAGGTGCACGACTGAGGAACGTAGTCGTCTTCTTGGGAATCTGGGCCGCCTCCAAGTTGCCGCAGATCCTCATCGAGATCAAGTTCCTGGGTCTTCGCTTCGCCCTGACCCGACATATACTCACGATCGGGGCCATCGTATGTACCGGTTACATCATGGAGGTCTTGGTGACTCAGTCTTCGATCAAACAAATCGAGGATTCGGATTTTCACTCCGAGTAGATGGGGAGATGCAAATATGGGTTCCGGAGGAAATAAGAAGGAATTGATCCGCGAAGCGGCCGTCGAATTATTTGCCCGCGACGGTTATCATGCCACCACTACGGATCGAATTGCCCACCGTGCGGGCGTGGCGGTGGGGACCATTTATAACTATTTTCGTAACAAAAGGGAGATCCTGGATTTCATCTTCCTAAGCGAGCATTCAAAGAGGGCCAGGATATACGAGGGCTTGCGATCCGACGAAAGGG
>CAYLPL010000156.1:0-4238 GCA_964385545.1 uncultured Clostridia bacterium
GGGTTTGTCTCGCCGGGCAACGGGAAGGTATGAATCAACTGCCTATATGGAAATGAGAAATCCCAGGCGGGTACCCTTTCGAACGACCGAACTCGGAGCGAACGGTGGAGCATTTGCTTCCCGTCGGGTACAACTCGAGTAAGCTCCGCGAACCACCTGAGCCACCGGGTAGCTTGGGCCGGTGGCCAACACTCTAGGAGAAGGGATTGGTAGCTTTGAGTTCCTGGTATTCTGCCATCTTCGTCCATCCTTGGCCCTGGTGGGCCGGGGGCGCGATCATAGGACTGCTGGTACCGCTACTTTATTACACCGAAAACACCGCTTTGGGCGTATCCACGGGATATGGCAGCATCTTGAAGATGATTATTCCCGCCAGCAGCCTCAAATGGCTCAACTCCAAATTCGCCGACGGCCCCGGATGGAGGATTTTCTTCCTAACCGGCATGGTAATAGGAGCCTTCGTGTCCGGGCGCCTGGCCGGTCGGCCCCCGTGGACTCCCGAGATGGGAGTATTCACGGCCAACGTTGACTGGAACATGTTCGCTACCGCGGCCTTCTTCTTACTTGGTGGCTTATTGCTGGGACTGGGAGCCCGCATCGCCGGCGGGTGTACATCGGGACACAGTATCCACGGACTGGCCAACCTGCACCTTTCCAGCGCCGTCGCCACAGTAAGTTTCATAGCCGCGGGTATCCTAACCACTTACCTAGTTAGAGTATTCATACTGGGAGGTGCCCTCTGATGCGCGGCGCAACCACATTCCTCCTTCTCGGTGGCATATTTGGATTCGCGCTGAGCCGGGTCGGAGCATCGGAATACGATCTCATTTACGGAATGTTTACCGGGACCGATTTGACCCTGGCCTGGGTTATGATCATGGCGATAGCAGTCGGGCATCTCGGAATGCGATTGCTAAACGCCCTCGGAGGAAATACGAGGCGGGGAGAGAAGATCGAGGTGAAGGCCAAACCCCTCCGGTGGGGCACCATCTTCGGCGGTTTGATGATGGGGGTAGGCTGGGGTCTGTCCGGGGCCTGTCCCGGCACGGTACTCGCCCAGCTGGGTGAGGGCAAAATCCTGGCTCTCGCCACCGTGCTCGGCCTAATCTCGGGTACCTATTTCTACGCCCTGCTCGTGGAGTGGAAATCATCACCGGGGGATTGAGCCCAGAGAGGACGGATTACCTTGACCCCATATGCAGATAGGCTGGATAAATGCCGGAAAGCCATGGAGGATCGAGGCTGGGACGCTGCACTTTTGACACCCGGCGGCGATTTGCAATACCTCGTCGGAATACGTCGCAAGGCGGCGAACTCGACGGAAACTCACATGCACGGGGACTGGCTTGCCGGCGCGCTGATCACGCGCCAGCATTGCAGCCTCGTGGTGCCGCATCTAGCCCGCGGTCACGTGTTACCGCAGGCGGAGGGCAAACCGTGGATCGACGAGGTGATCCCCATCGACGAGGGAGAAGATCTCACCTCCGTCGCCCTGGAGTTGTTCTCCTCCCGCGTCGGCACCTTTGCAACCCTGGCATTGCCGCGGCGAGCCATGGCAGAAACACCCATCCGATTGGGAACATTGTTCCCACGGATGGAATTCGCGTGCATCGCGGATATCCTCGAGCCAATGAGGGCTGTGAAGGATCCCGGGGAATTGCATGCCATGCAGCGGGCAGCCACGGTAGCCGATCTGGCCTTTACCCGCACCCTCGAGCGCCTTCATCCCGGCATGACGGAGTGGCAGATCGCCATGGAAGTCGAAGCACAACTCCGAGAAGTCGGGGCCGAGGATACTTCCTTTGCCACCGGTATCATGATCCGGGGTTCGGGATGCTGCGATAGTCCCGTCGAGGCGGGGGGCAGCGAGGATAATACACTTAAACCGGGCCGGGTACTCGCCTTCGACTTCGGGGCCGTCGTTGATGGCTACTGCAGCGACTTCGGCAGAACGGTTTTTATCGGCGATCCCGATCCGGAACTCCTTAGAATACACGAGATCATTGTCGAAGCCCAAGCCGCAGGTATGCGTGCCCTGCGTCCCGGTGCCATCGCCTCGGAAGTCGCTCGAGCAGCCCGCAGCGTCATCGAAGATGCCGGTTACGGAGCGGGATTCTTTCATAGATTGGGACACGGGATCGGGGTGGACGTGCATGAAGCTCCGTTCCTCGCGGTCGGGAGAGAAGAGGAAATCCGCGAAGACATGTGCTTTACCGTGGAACCTAGCGTGACCATACCCGATCGGTGCTTCATAAGGATCGAGGACGTCGTTCGGGTTCGAGCCGACGGTGCCGTGAAACTGAATCAAACCCCATCGGATCCGGTTATCATCTGATGGTTCCTCCCCCGGGGCAACCGGGATGAAGCGTAAACCGCGCTGAAATTAAATAAATCTTAACTACTCCAGAATTCTTCCCCTCTATAATTGATAGGAGAATGGTGGAATACCCATGGGATTCTTTTTCCCGAAGGGGGAATGCTCATTGGATATGATCGAAGTTCGCGAGGTTACCAAACATTACGGGAACAAGACAGCCGTCGACGGATTGAGCTTCTCCGTGAGCAAAGGTGAAATCCTCGGCTTTTTGGGACCGAACGGGGCGGGGAAGACCACGACGATGAGGATGATCACCGGCCTCATCCCTCCAACCTCGGGTATGGTAACGGTAGATGGTCTCAACGTGACCGAAAACCCGGTGGAGGCCTCACGCCTCATAGGCTACCTCCCCGAAGATGCACCGTTCTATCCGGAGATGACTGTCGCCGAGTTTTTGGATTTCATGGGAGCGATGAAAGAGATACCCGGCAAAGAGCGTGCCCGAGAGATCGATCGAGTGATCACGCAACTGGAACTAGGACCGGTGTATCGGCGTTTGGTGGGCAACTGCTCATTGGGATATCGACACCGAATCGGTCTCGCCCACGCCCTGTTGGGCGATCCCGAGGTGTTAATCCTGGACGAACCTACCGCCGGCTTGGACCCACGACAGAGGATAGAAATCCGTGATTTGATCCGTGCCATGGCGGGGCGGCGCA
Source organism: uncultured Clostridia bacterium (assembly GCA_964385545.1). GTDB lineage: Bacteria > Bacillota > Sulfobacillia > SLMV01 > SLMV01 > CSSED11-154. Next base: position 3,037 of record CAYLPL010000156.1, read on the forward strand.
CCGTGATCCTGAGTTCCCACGTACTACCCGAAGTGCAACAGACCTGCGAACGAGTCGTGATCATCAACGAGGGCCGACTGGTGGCAGAGGACACTCCCAGCGGTCTGGCAGTGCGGCTGCGGGGACAAAGTGCCTTGCGCCTGCAGGTCGCGGCTCCCGCGAGCGAAGTCGCCGGTGTATTGTCGGGGATCTCGGGGATCGCAGAGCTGAAACGGGAATCGTCCGAGGGAACCGATGAGTCCCCGGTATTCTCCGTTGAAATGGAGCCCAATCGCGATCTGAGAGAGAACATATTCTTCCGCTTGGCCGAGGCGGGTTATCCCATACTCGAGATGACACCCGTGGGCTTTTCTCTAGAGGAAATATTCCTGAGACTAACCACCGAGGATCCAACACAACCGGAACGTGATCCACAGGCGGGGGTGATATCGTGATGAAGATCTGGGCCATCGTGAAAAGGGAAATCATGACATATATCTATACCCCCATGGCCTACGCCGTCATAGCGGGCTTTCTGATTATCACCGGATATTTCTTCTCGGCCTCGATTTTGGGATCTCGAGCGGCGTCGGTGCAGTCTACGCTGGGTAATGCCGGGTTGATTCTCGTCTTCGTCGCCCCCATCCTGACCATGCGGTTGCTGGCGGACGAGGCACGCCAGGGCACCTCGGAAATCTTGTTTACCACACCGGTGACCATCGGCCAGGTGGTGGTGGGTAAGTTCCTGGGCTCGTTACTGCTGATCACCGGCCTTATCGCCATGATGCTGGTGTATCCCATGGTTATCGACCGCTTCGGTAACCCGGACTGGGGTATCGTATTATCGGGTTATTTCGGCTTTTGGCTGATGGCCACCAGTTTCATCGCGGTCGGAGTTTTCACGTCCACCCTTACCGACAGCCAGCTGGTAGCCGGTATCTCCGGAGTCGCCCTGCTTTTGTTGTTGTGGGTGATCGACTGGGCGGCCGGCACCCTCGGTGAGCCGGTGGGCCCGATCCTGGAAAGACTCTCGGTAACCGCCCATTTCTTGGATTTCAACCGGGGAATAATCGACACTGCCAATATCGTATTCTACCTGTCAATAACCGCCGGTTTTCTATTCCTCAGCACGAGGGTGCTGGAAAGCCGCCGCTGGCGTTGAGGGGAGTGATGGACTCGTGAAAGACAAAAATGGAATGAATATCAGTTGGCGCGCCGCACTG
>CAYLPL010000157.1:0-4229 GCA_964385545.1 uncultured Clostridia bacterium
GGTACCTGATGGGGCTGGACCTCAGGTGCGTTTTCCCCTAGGGGCGCGGGATTTGAGTGTCTCCCTGTCCGAAGCGGAGACCCCGCTGTTGCGGGATATCAACCTGGCCCTCCGCTCGGGTGAGGTGTTGGCCATCCTCGGCCTGAGCGGTTCCGGAAAGACCACCCTTTGCTACTGTCTTTCCGGCATCATTCCCCTGATCCTCGGCGGGAACATGGAGGGCGAAGTACACATAGGCGGCGTACCCACCACGACCATGCGACCACCACAGGTCGCCGAGAAGCTCGGGATAGTGTTCCAGGATCCCGAGGGGGGCCTGTTTTTCCCCGTGGTCGAGGACGAAGTGGCCTTCGGCCCCGAAAACCTCTGCGTGCCCTCGGCGGAGATCGAGGAAAGGGTCGAAGGGGCATTGCGGGCCGTGGGTATGGAGAAGTTTCGACACCGTAACCCCCACCGCCTTTCCGGCGGAGAAAAGCAGCTCGTCGCCACCGCCTCGGCATTGAGTCTGGGGCCACAGGTCTTGATCCTGGACGAATGTATGTCGCAGCTCGACGATCGTGGCCGGTCCATGATGAGGGAGCTGATATTGAAACTTCGCCGAGAAGGCAAGGCCATCCTAATGGTCGAACACAATCCGGAAAACCTCGCGGTGGCCGATCGCTTGGCTTTGCTGGAAGATGGTGTCTTAAGCCCCTTCGACGGAGATTGGCGGTGCGGAGATTGGTGACCTGCAAATCTGAGCCCCTGATAGAAGCTTCGGAAGTGGGCTATCAGTATCCGGAAGGCCCCCCGGTGTTGTATGGCGTGAACCTGTCTTTATGCCCGGGATATCTTACGGCGGTTATCGGTCCCAACGGCGGCGGTAAAACCACATTGGGAAAGATTATGGCGGGGATCCTAAAACCCACCTCCGGAACCGTCAGGATCCTGGGTAAGGATTCCCGGGAGCTCTCCCTGGGACGGATCGGCGAGCACCTGGGATATCTCTTCCAGGAACCCGATCGCCAGCTTTTCACCACCTCCGTCGAAGAAGAGCTCTCCTTCGTGCCCAGGCTTCGCGGCGTATGCGAAGAAGAAACAAAACAAAAGGCCGTTAAGATGCTGCATCGATTCCGGCTTTCGCATCTGCGCAAGGCTTTCCCGTTCGATTTGAGCCGGGGAGAAAAGCAGCGACTCGCCCTGGCGGCCGTCATGATGAACGATCCGGCCTACCTCATCCTCGATGAACCGACCACGGCCCTGGATCCGAGGCGCAAGGCAGAACTCCTAACACTGCTCGAGGAGATGCTCGAGCGCGGTGTCGGCATGATGGTTATCTCCCACGACCGCGATTCCTTTTGGGAATCCGCCGATCGCATATTGATGGTCGACGGTGGTGAAGTGATAGATGTTTCATACGAAAAATGAAACCCTGGATCCGCGCTCCAAGCTGGTTCTGGTACTTTGCGCATCGACTCTGGCAGTCGCCGTGGATCGCTCCATCGTGCTTGCCCCGTTGGCTTCAATATGTTTCCTTTCTAGCTTCGCCTTCGGGGCCGACGTCATCGGGGCCCTGGCCCGCATGCGCAAGCTAGTCGTGGTCTTCGTCGCCATGGGTGTCATACAGAGCATCTTTACGCCGGGCGGCGATGCCATCTGGCAGTTCGGCGGCATATCCCTACTTTCCACCGTGGGATTGGAGCGCGGTATATCTATAGTATTGCGCATGTTAATCATAGTCATTTCAGCGACGATAATGACCTCGTCTAATCCTCGCGACATTATACAGGGACTTTATCAATGGCGAATCCCCTACGAAATCACGTTCATGGTCGCGGTAGCCATTAGATTTCTGCCGCTTCTGACCGAAGAGGCGACCGACACCTTGGTAGCCCTACAGCTGCGCGGCCTGCGCCTGGAAAAAATGTCGACGATGGACAAACTCCGCATATACCGTCATCTTCTCACCCCTCTCATCGCCGGGGTACTTTCACGCGCCCGTCGAATATCCATATCCGTCGAAATGCGCGGCTTCCGCGCTTATCCGACTCGCACCTCGCACCGCAGCCTGATAATGTCAAAATGGGATTACGCCCTTATCTTCTCCGCCGTCGTGGCCTCCGCGGTGACGGCTTACTGGTATTTTGGGATATTCCTGAACTGAACGGGAGGAAAGACATGAGAGTCTTCTCGGTTACCGGTCCCACGAGATCCGGCAAGACCACGACCATAGAGGGAATCATCGCGGAACTTAGACGACGTCGTTATTCCGTGGGATCGGTTAAGGAAATCCATTACGAAGACTTCAGCATTGATACCCCGGGCACCAACACCGACCGTCACTATCGGGCGGGATCACAACAGGTATGTGCCCTCGGTTTGGGAGAAACCGATATGCTTTACAAACGGCGCCTCAACATCAGGGAGGTACTGGAGCATTTCCATCACGACTTTGTGGTATGCGAGGGCGTCGAGGATCCTACCATTCCCCGCATACTAACTGCAGAGAGGGTTGAAGATCTAAAGGATCGGTTCTCCGGCAACGTCTTCGCCGTATCCGGGAAGATTGCAGTCGAGCTCGAAGAGTTCCGCGGGCTTTCGGCCATCGACGCGACGCGGGACGTCGCGAAGCTGGTGAACCTTATCGAGGCGAAGACCTTCCCCCTCCTCCCGGGCGTAGATCCGGCATGCTGCGGCGCCTGTGGATATTCATGCGAGCAATTGACGGCCATGATATTGAAAGGCGAAGCCACCCCCGCGGATTGCCCCGTGCTTAATGGACCGCGAGTTCGGCTCACCGTCGCGGGCAACGAAATCCCCATGGTCCCGTTCGTTCAAACCCTTCTGGAAAACGCCGTGATCGGCGTCGCGGGAGAGCTGGAAGGTTATCGCAGAAACGCTAGGGTCGAAGTCCAAATCGACCCGAAGGGCAGGGATTGAAAGGCGGCCGAATCTGGCCGCGGAATTCGCAGATGAGGCATGTTTGACCAAGAAATGCCGTGGGATCACGGGACACCACCCATATATGTAAGGAGATGACTCATGCGTCTAATTTCCTGGAATGTCAACGGATTCAGGGCCTCCTTGAAGAAGGGGTTCTTGGATTGGCTTGCCGGCGATAATCCCGACATAGCCTGCCTGCAGGAGACGAAGGCCAGCCCGGATCAGCTTCCCCAAAAGGCCCTGAAAGTGGAAGGGTATTCGGCCCACTTCTCCGCAGCGGAAAAGAAAGGTTACAGCGGAGTCGCCGTATATACCCAACCCGACCCCCTGGAGGTCTCAGATTCCACAGGAGACGAGTATCTCGACGCTGAGGGCCGCCTGCTGGTGATACGCTACCCCGAATTCACCCTCTACAATGTGTATTTCCCCAACGGAAAGGCGTCTTCGGAGCGGCTCGCCTACAAGATGGAGTTCTACCGGAGGTTTTTGGATCACGTGCGCGATCGCATCGCTGCCGGAGAAGAATTGATAGTGTGCGGTGACGTGAACACGGCACATCGGGAGATTGATCTGGCGCGACCGGCGGAAAACTCCAAGATCTCCGGATTCCTTCCCCGGGAGAGAGAATGGATCGATCGTTTTCTAGAAGCAGGCTTCTACGACAGTTTTCGCCAATTCGAAACCTCCGGGGGCCACTACAGCTGGTGGGACCTTCGCACGCGCGCCCGGGAACGCAACGTCGGCTGGAGGATCGACTACGTCTTCGTCACGGAGGGCCTGCGAAGGAAGCTCCGGAACGCCTTCATTCTCCCCGAAGTATACGGTTCGGATCATTGTCCCGTGGGAATCGAAGTGGACATATAAGCTGTGAAATCTCGGAATGCGGCGCCGCGGGATGATCCCTAGGGTGCGACCAGGCAACCGTCATCGTCGAAACGCAGCGCGACCTCCCGACCCGGCGCCGACACGTGGGCTCTCCGGTCCACCTGATCGATCAAACCCGGGGAAACCCACAGGCGTTCCATTTGCAGGGTGTTCTCTATGACGGCCAAACGCAGTGGTCGCGAAGGCGGAACGGCCGCCGATGCTATCGCCGCCCGGACGGCGTCCTCGTCGCTTCGCATAACCATGGGTAGCATCGCTCGCATGGTCAACGTGCCGGCCAGGACATTGGTGTAGGCGGCGTTGGGATCGACTTTCGTAGCAAGACGCCGGGTTACCAGGTCGACTAGACCTATACCCGGCGCGTTTCCGTGGGATGCCTGGGATAGGGCGAGGGCACGGAGGCGGGCGAGGGGCGGGTAGGA
>CAYLPL010000158.1:0-4187 GCA_964385545.1 uncultured Clostridia bacterium
TCTCCATTATGGGCGCCCTCAAGCTCTACCTCGACTTCATTAACCTCTTCCTCTTCTTGCTGAGACTGCTCGGTAATAGAGAGTAGTCCCGGCCGGCCGTTAGAGTAGCGCTTGGAGCCAGAGGGGAAGCGTTACCGCCGAGAGAATCGTTGTCACGAAGATGCCCGCCACGGCAAGCTCCCTGTCCACCGGATAAGCGTGACCCAAAGCAAAGGTGGTAATGCCGACGGGCATGGCGGCTTCGATGACCTGAATCGCTCCTGTCTCATGCGGGGTCCAGGATGTCGGGAGCGTAGAAACTAGCAGATATGCGACCGCCGGGATGATGCCGAGTCGCAGTACCGTTAGACTGAGCAGCTTGCCAAAGAGCCCTCGCATCGGGTGCGACCGTACTAGGAAGACCCCGATTGCCATAAGAACCATCGGAGTTGCCGCCCCACCGAGCATAGAGAGTCCCGCCGTCACGGGCTCCGGCAGTTGCACCCCAAAGCCGGAGAAGATGAGGCCGAGAGCGATGGCGATAATAAAGGGGTTGGTGGCGATACGCTTGGAAACCGTGGCAAGGTCGAGTCGCCCTGCCCGGGAGATTTCCAGGGATCCGATACCCAGGGTGAACATCGTCAGAGAGTAGGTCGCGATAACGAGGCTGACCGTGGCACCACTGTTCGGGATTGCCCTTGTGACAACGGGGTAGCCCACGTAGGCTACGTTCCCGAAAAAGGTCATCAGGGCAAAGGCATTTCTCGTCGCCGGGGGCAGACGAAGCAGCGCCGTCACCAAGTGAGCCAGCAGAAACGTGGTAACCAGAAAGAGAACGTTAACTCCTAGGGTAGGCAGCAGCGAAGCTACCGCCGCCGCGTCGGTGGCGGCGATCTCCAGAAAGATGATCGCCGGAAACCCGACAAAGAGCCCGTAGCGGTTGAAGACCTCAACCCAGCGGTCGTCGGCGACCCGGAGGAGCTTTAGCCCGACTCCGGCACCGACTGCGATCGCAAGGGGCGCAAAAATCCGTATGGTATCGATAATTCTCCTACCTTCACCCGCGCGTGATGAATAGTTCTACCCGGTATCATCGGCGTTCGTAGAGCGCGGAGAGCTACAGCAATCCTCCTCGGCAAGCGCGCGACGCATCGCTTCCTTCTCCTCCGTTGTGGCCGGCGTAAAGGATGGACGCGGGTAGGCCGCGAGGATACCACGAAGCTCGAGAACGGTGTAGACCGCCAGCTGGGTAGAAAGAGAGAAACACATGATTTGGCGGAGACGATTTACCTTGAACTGCATCTGTCGAAATGCCTCGAACTCCCCCTCTTCGGCTCGGCGACATAGCTCTGCCACTATCTCCGGCAACGCGTTAGCTATCGCAGGGATGAACACGCGGCAACCGAGCCTACTCCGCACTCCTCGGCATGACGGGCAAGCGCCATCGAGTCGCGGCTCGTCGCCACGCCCACCATGACGGAGACCGGCACTGCGCCACGAAGGTTCTGCATGGCCGCCTCCTCACCGAGAACGCCCAGAGCTTTGAGGCGAGACTCGACCTGCTCTATTGTTTGTGTGGACGGTGAGAATAACCGCACTACGCGGATAGCCGCCCTCTATGCCCCGCATCCGGGGAATCTCGTGCATCAATTCAGTAGCCGGTTCGATCTGAACCATGGACGAGACATGGCCATTATCATCCCCGCCTATCGCGAGCACTTTGCCGGCGCTATGCCGCGCAGATGGGCAACGCTCGCGCGCCGGGTCTTCGGCGTTAACGAGCCGGCGGAGCAGCGTAGGCTCGAGACCCACAAGAGGTTCGCCGACCTCCAGCTTATTCTCTCGGGGACGGAGCTGGTCGAGCGGACACCGCTACAGGGGCTTGCGGTTGAGACATCCTACGAAGAGGAAAAGGAGGCCGCCTTTTGGAATGGGCGGCCCAGGCATCGCTCATGGTCGGGCCCGGCTCCTTCGCGATCTTTGTGCCCAACGACGCACACAGGCCGAACTGCTCGATTAGCACGGTGGCGCCGATTCTTTGCTGTCGCAAAGTCGCGGCACCGCTCCCTCTTGCGGCCAGCGACGCCGGCGCTACATTCGCGCCAGGAGGCCGCCGTCGACGTAGAGGGTCTGCCCGTTCACGAAGTTGGAAGCCTCCGAGGCGAGGAACACGGCCGGTCCCACGAGCTCTTTCGGGTCGCCCCAGCGAGCCGCAGGGACGCGCCCCTTGAGCCAGCTGTCGAACTCCTTGTTCTCCCGCAGGGGGACGGTCATCTCCGTGGCGAAATATCCGGGACCGATAGCGTTCGCCTGAATGTTGTACTTACCCCACTCGGTCGCCATCTGCTGGGTCAGAAGCTTGAGCCCCGCCTTGGCCGCCGCATAGGGCGAGACCGTCTCTCGGGCGACCTCAGAAAGGAGGGAGCAGGTGTTGACAACCTTTCCCGCGCCCTTCTCGATCATTCCCGGGACGACCCGCTGCGCCACGAGAAACGCACCAGTCAGATTGATGTCGATCACGGCTCGCCAATCCTCTTCCGCCATTTCCACCAGCGGAGCGCGGCGCATTATGCCGGCGTTGTTGAACAAGACATCCGGCTTGCCCTGCTCCGCTTCCACCTTGGTCAGGGCGGTTTCGATCGACGCCTTATCGGTAATGTCGAAGGGGCACGCCGCAGCCTCTATCCCCATCTGACGAAACTCGAAGACCGCCTTTTCAACCTGATCGACGCTACGACCATTCAGCAAGAGTCGTGCCCCGGCACGTCCCAATCCTTCGGCGATCGCCCTGCCGAGGCCTCGATAAGAGCCGGTCACCAGCGCCAGCTTGCCGGACAAATCAAAAAGTTGCGTACTCATTTCTCTCCCCTCTAACTCGGTACTCCCAGCCGCCCCGTACGGGGGCGCCGCCGGCAGCGCGCCGGTATCGACGATAGCACCTCGAGCTGTGTTGACCAGTTAGGCACCGTGACGCATTACTAGCTTGCACCGCGTGAGCCCCGCCATTACCGCTCGAGTGATTCTCGCCTGGTCTACCACGAGAGCATCCGCATCCCTGGTGGTGGCTTCAATCGGAGCTTTTCAGCATAATCCGTGATACCCATCCCCGCAAGAGGAGCTTTCACGTTTCAGCATGGTATTTCGCAATGCGAAATGATTGCTAAGAACCGCGCGCCAATGGTATACTGAGGGAACAAGTATCACCAAAGAGGAAGAAAGAATGGCAGTTCAGTCGCTCGACCGTGCATTCGACATTCTCGAACTGCTCGCGAAAGAACAGCACCCTTTGAGCCTCGCAGAAATTTCCAAAGGGGTCGATCTCCACAAGAGCACGGTCTACCGGCTCTTAGACTCTCTCAAGGCTAGAGGCTACATCGAGAAGACCGACTCCACCAATCTTTACCGCCTCGGCCTAGGGTTTATCGAGCTCTCGAGCCTCTACCTAAACAAGGTAGAGCTCAAGACCGAGGCCGAACCCTACCTGCGCCAACTCTCTATGGAGATCGGAAGAACGGTCTACCTGGCGATGATGCAGGACAAGGAGGTAGTCTACATAGACAAGTACGAGCAGTTCAACAGCCTCCGGAAGTACTCCGTCATAGGCCGGCGTCGACCGCTCTACAGCACCTCCCTCGGCAAGGCGCTCCTCTTTGACAGGCGAGACGATGAGATTAGGGAGATCTTCAAGGACATCCAACTCAAGCGGTACACGGAGAATACCATAACCGACGTGGGTAAACTCATAGCCGAGATCAACCGGAGTCGAGAGCGCGGCTTCAGCCGAGACAACTCCGAAATGGACATTGGCGAGCAATGCATCGGTGCACCCATTTATGATTACCGCGACTCGGTAATCGCCGCAATAAGCGTTGCGTGGAAGGGCGATTTCACGAGCTTTGACGAAGAAAAAGTTGCACGGCTCGTAAAGGAGACCGCCGAAAAGGTCTCCCTCCGCCTCGGGTACCTGCCGTCGACTGTGGAGAATCTGCAAACCCCGGTCGAGGTCCGCTAATCTACGAAACGTTGACGGCGGCGGCGGCAACAACCTATACTTTTGCCACGGGTGTTCTCATCGTAGAATCTGGTTTCGTAATACAAAACAAACTGGCAGATTCCGTCCGTTTCGGCGGGAATTCGTCAAATACTTGGCAACAGTAAGGAGCAATTATGTCCAAGGAGATCCTCATTACCGGAGCAAGCACCGGTAT
>CAYLPL010000159.1:0-4168 GCA_964385545.1 uncultured Clostridia bacterium
TCCTCGAGGTTGCTGGTGCTCGCCGCTCACCTAGGAACCCGCATACACCTGGCCCACGTATCTTCGGGGTACGCGGCGGCGCTGCTACGCCTCGCCAGGGAACGCGGTGTGGATGCAACAGGGGAAACGTGTCCCCACTACGTAGCTTTCGACGCCGATGTTATGGAGAAACACGGGCCCTTTGCCAAGGTTAATCCCCCAATTAGAGGTGGGGAAGATGCTCGCGCCCTGCGTGAGGCGGTGCGCAATGGAGACATGGACATACTCGTTAGCGATCACTCTCCCTTCACGGTCGCCGAGAAGGAGGTCGGATTCGAAGATATCCGAAAGGCTCCCTCGGGCGCACCGGGAATAGAGGCGACGGGGAGATACTTCCTTGATCAGGTGCTGAGAGAGGAACTCCCCATGTCAAAGGTTATAGATGCCCTCACCATCAATCCGGCGACCCGGTTCGGGATTGCCAGCCGCAAGGGGCATCTGTTCCCCGGAGCGGATGCCGACTTCATTTTGTTCGACCCTTCAGGAAACACCACCCTGAAATCCGAGAAGATGTTCAGTAGATCGAGAGATGGCGCCAAGCTGTGGGACGGTCACGAGTTCCGCGGAGAGATATTGTCAACGTGGCTCCGGGGTTCGTGTGTTTACCGCGATGGCGAAATACTCGGTGATCCCGGGTATGGAAGGATGGTCGCGCCCCAATAACCTCGGCGACTTTGAGGAGGATAGTCTGTGAAAACAAAGATCAAAGGCCGCTACATAGTCGGTTATGATGAGTCTCGCGGATCGCACGTTATCATTCCCGACGGTGAAGTCGTGATAGAGGATAACCAAATACTCTTCACCGGTAAGGCTTACGAGGATCCGGTGGATCGGGTCATCGATAGGACCGACTGTCTCATAATGCCCGGGCTGATTAACGCTCACGCACTCGTGGATACGAGTATCTTCCAGTATATAGCCCTCGATAGGGAACGCACTTCCAGCGTTCGTTCCCGTCAATACGTTTTGGAGCAGACGGAAGATGCCTTCGACCGTCACAAGATCCGGGACGGGGCGCGCCATTCCATGTTGAACATGGTTCGTGGCGGCAGCACGACCATACTTGGTATGACGGCCGGCGTTTTTAAGCGTTGGAACGATCCCGATTGGGAACCGGAAACCTACATGGAAACGGCCGTCGAGATGGGTCTTCGTGCCTACCTATCCCACAGTTATAGAACAGATACCAGTTACGGAGTGGGCGATACCATCGAAACCTTGCGCGACGAGGATAGGGGTTTCGAGGGACTAAAGAAGAACGTCGATTTCATCGAAAGGTACCATGGCGCCTTCGGAGACACCATCCGGGGATTGCTCATGCCCTACACCTTAGATACCGTGAGTCCGGCCGTGCTGAAGGAGACCCGAAAAGAGGCGGACAGGCTCGGTGTCGGCATACGTATGCACTTCGCGCAATCGGACAAAGAGATCGAGAAGATCAACCGGGAGCACGGTAAGACCCCGGTGGAATACCTCGAAGACCTGGGTGTGTTGGGACCGCGTCTTCTGCTTACACACGCTCTATACCTAGCCGGCAATCACGGTACTCCGTATCCCGACGGGTGGGAATTGGAATTGCTGGCCGAGAGGGGTGTGAGCGTCTGCAATTGTCCCTGGATATACACCTTCAGGGGTGGATACTTGAACTCGTTCAGCCGTTACGGGCGTGCCGGTGTCAACATGTGCATAGGGACGGACACCTTCCCCATGGACATGATAAGGGAAATGCGCTGGGCGGCGATAATGTCCAAAGTGGCGGATCAATCCGATACCTCCGGCACGGCACGCGAGGTTTTTGATGCCGCCACGCTAAACGCCGCCAGGTATCTCGAAAGAGATGATCTCGGCCGGTTGGCGCCGGGAGCGAAAGCGGACATAGTGGCGGTTGATTTGGAGAGATTCAATGTAGCCCCGATAGAAGATCCCATCAAGAATCTTGTCTATTTCGCTTCGGCCGATCAGGTTAGGACGGTTATTGTAGACGGCGAAGTGGTTGTCGACGATTTCCGCTCATTACGGGTGGATGAAGCAGAATCGGTGGCGCGTGTGCAGCCCGTCTCCGATCACATAAAGACCGTGTTCCACCGTTGGGACGACGAGGCAGGACGGGAACGCATAGAATTCCCGTGGTCGTACCCGGTCATGGAGTAAGGCATTTGCTTACCACGCTCACCAACCCCGCTGCGGAGAGCTCGAACGTTCGATCTCTCCGCAGCGCATAAGGTAGAACGTTCTCCCGTGAGTTAGCTCATCCGAAAGTGCGGAGGTGCATCGAAATGAGTTGTGCGAGCAGAACCGAGGGTTTTGTCCTTCCTCTGGCGACGCAGAGGGCGATGAGATTTTGGAGGGGTTCCGGAATCAGATCGGGTGGTGAAGGAGCTCCGAAGGATCTACGACCGATCAGCCTGAGTCTCGGGGACCCGGCCTTCGTTACCCCGGAGAACGTACGCCAACGAGCCAAAGAAGCCATAGATGAAGGGCATACACATTACGAGCGAAACGCAGATCTCAAGGAAGCGATAGCTCGAAAGCTCGCGGAAGAGAATGGCGTGGATGTCGGAGATCCACAGCGCGGAATTGTCGTAACACCTGGTGCGCACGCTGCCCTGTACCAGGTGATGAAGGCTTACGTCGCTTCGGGAGACGAAGTCATCATGGGAGATCCCGGTAGTTACTATTACTCCAACACCACGGTCAACGGCGGTACCGTGGTTTTGGTTCCCCTGCGTCCCGAAAGGGGCTTCCGTCTCGATCCCGGGGAGGTTGCCGCGCGCATTACTCCCCGCACGAAAATGATTTGCCTGACTTCACCGGATGCTCCCGTGGGAGCTGTTCAAAGGGAAGATTATCTGCGCGAGGTTGCGCGTTTGGAACACCAGCACGTTCTATTGGTTGTATCGGATGAGCTGTACGATTACATCAATTTTGGTGATGCTAAGCACGTAAGCATTGCCGCCCTCCCCGGGATGACTGCGCGCACCATCACAATAAATGGCTTCTCGAAGGGATGGGCGATGACGGGCTGGCGAATAGGCTATGCCGCCGGGGTTGCGGAACTGATGGCGCCCGTAGCGGCTATCAACCACCTGAATCTGATCTCGGTGAATTCGATTTCCCAGTGGGCTGCCCTGGAAACCCTTGAGGGCCCGCAGGAGTTCCTCGCTCGGGCAGTGGAAGTCTATCGCGAAAGATTGGATCTATTGCTGGAACGGCTCGAGGATATTGACGGCATAAAGCCATATCCTCCGGAGGGAAGCTATTACTGTTGGACCGATATCAGTGCAGTTGTCGATGATGCTTCGGCCTTTTCTAAGTATGCCTGGCGATCCCAGGCACTACGTCTACTGCCCGGTCAAGATTTTGGCCCCTCCGGTCGGGGATATCTCCGCCTATCCTGCAGCCCGACACCCGACGATATCGTCGAGGGAACGCGGCGTTTGGCCTTGGCTTTAAAGGATTACCATGTAAGAGGATAGTCGCTGCCCTCGAAGAGTTGGATCCCAATGCTCGTGCGATGATGTGATGTTGATGCTCCAGGAGGAGGTAGTGATATTGAACGAAATACGGGAAGCCAGGCGACCGGAAGTATACCCCGTTTTTGAAGAGATGGAAGAAATCCTCAATAATCTGGCGACGGAATACCCTGACTTGTGTGATCTTTACTCGATAGGTAAGAGTCACCGAGGACGGGACCTTTGGATGATGGAGATCACCAACAAACACGCCGGGAATGACTGCGAGAAACCCGGGTTTTACATTGATGCCAACACCCACGCCGAAGAAGTTCTCGGGACGACCGTGGCTCTGGAGACCATCAAGTACCTGCTGAAGAACTACGGCCAAGATGACCAGGTAACCTTTCTGCTGGACGAAATGGTCTTCTACGTTGTGCCGCGGGTCGATCCGGATGGTGCTGAAGTCTGCCTTACGCGGGGTATGCAGTGGGTGGGCAATGGGCGTTATCTTCCGGGCGAGGAGCAGCCCGATCCCGGTTTCCATTTCTGTGACGTCGATGGCAACGGTGTTGTCGCTCAAATGCGGAAAGAAGACCCCCACGGTGAATGGCGAGTATCCGATGAAGATCCTCGCCTCATGGTACAAAGGAAGCCTCACGAGTATGGCGGAACCT
>CAYLPL010000160.1:0-4127 GCA_964385545.1 uncultured Clostridia bacterium
TGCGAGGCTCACCGTGTTGCGGCTGACCCCAAGGACCTCGGCGATATGCCGTTCCGGCGGGAGCTTGAAGCCCCGGCGCCACAGACCGGAATTTATCAGTTCCGCCATTTGATCGCGCAGCTGCACGTAAAGGGGAACACCATTTTGCCGGTCAACCCTGAGCGTCACAGTGTTCCCTCCTTCCTATCGTCGCGCGTCAGATCCAAATTGGACTCATGGAACCTAAACCGAGTCCATTATAGCCATCGCGCGGGCCTGGGTAAAGGCCACATCCTAGGATCTATCTTGGTCCTCCATGTCTTCCATGGGTTCGGGGTCGGTGACGGACTCGGCGACCTCCTCATCATCCACCTTGGCGGCGACGGCCATCTTGCTGAAGGTGACCTCGAGATCCTCGGCAATTTCGAGGTTGATGATGTTTTCTCTGAGGGCGGTAATCCGGCCGTGGAGACCGCCGATGGTGACTACGTCATCTCCCACGCGCAAAGATGACAGCATCTCCCGCCGTTCCTTCTCCCTCTTTTGTTGAGGTCGGATCATCATGAAATAGATCAGGCCGAGGAGTAGCAGCCAGGGCCACAGGCTCAAAAGGACGTTGCCTGTATTCTCCATGGGGAACAACACCTTTCGTCTGGTGGTTTTGCCGCGCCGGGTATTATCCCCCGGCCGCGGGCGAAATCAAGATTAGCTCCGAATCGTCTTCGAGCACGTAGTCGAGATGGCGCGTCTTGCCGTCGACGACGACGGCCGCGAAGATGAGGGGATTGACTCCGATGTGATCCCGAAGGACTTCACGAATGGTGGCGGGTTCTTCGAGAGAAACCCGGTACCGATCCTGCCGCTCGGGCATGAGCGATACGACGTGTCCGTGCACTTTGGCATCTATCAGCAAGCATACCCCTCCTTCGCCTACGTCCGTACCCATTCTCTCCAAAAGCATTCGCGGCTGTCTAGCACGTGGCCGGAATCATGGCGGCATGCCGAGACGTGGGCTACACTTAGATGAGGAAGAGGGGTGGCGATATGAGTAAGGTGGCGGATTTTGAACGCTTCCGCGAGCGAATGAACGAGTTGATCCTGGGTGCGGGCAACCGGACCGTCGATCGCTTCTTCGCCCTGGACTCCAGGGCTTACGACGGGGGGCGGCTCGATGAGAAGACCAAGGAGATGCTCGGCCTGGTGGCGTCTTTGGTGCTTCGATGCGACGACTGCATAACCTACCATATCTTGCAGTGTCACGCTCGGGGTGTCGATTCATCCGAGTTCTTTGAGATATTCGCCATCGCGATGGTCGTGGGGGGATCCATCACCATCCCACACGTCCGGCGTGCCGCGGAGGTCCTGGAGGAGTTGGGGCAGTTTTCCGGGGACGAAGCATGACGTCCTTTGCTCCACGGCGGTGCGGGTTGGCCGGGTGGGGTTAACCGGCCCACCCCGCACCGCAGGCACTTCAGCCGACCGAAATGGTGAGGCTGTCGATATCGCGCGGATAGTAGGTAATCATCTCCATACCGTCCTCGGTAACCACGATGGTATCGGAATGGCGGAAACCGCCGAGTCCGGGCACGTAAATCCCGGGTTCCACACTGAAGACCATGCCGGGTTCCATGATGGTATCGTCGCCCACATCGAAAAAGGGCGCCTCGTGGCCCAAAAGGCCCAGGGCGTGACCGGTGTGGTGGCGCCATTTATCCCAAAGATTCCTTTTGTCGAAAATGCGGTTCACGGCGCGGTCCACGGTGGAACAGGGCTTCCCGGGGGCGATGGCGTCGAAGGCTGCCTCCCCCATCTCCAGCATGTATTCGAAATAGCGGCGCTGCGTCCTGGAGGGCGTGCCCAAGAACATGGTCCGCTCCAGCTCGCTGCCGTATCCCCCGACGTTGGAGCCGGCCCCCGTCACCAGGTTGTCACCCTCGCGCATCACTGCATTGATGTTCAACGCGTGGGGCAGCGCCGAGTGGGTGCCGATTTGACCCCTGAACCCGGTGTTGGCCCCGGATCCGCCCTGGGGTACGTATGACGTTCCCAGGGTCTTCATCATCACCTGGGTTGCCTCGGAAGAGGCCTTCATGGCAACCTCGTTTTCCGTGCGTCCCGGCGCGCAATACTCCTGCAGCAGGGCGTGGGCCAGGTTGCCCCATCGGGCGCTTTCTCGAATCAACTCGATCTCCCGCCGCGACTTAATCATGCGCATCTTCTCTATTACCCGCGGTCTCGCGATCAGTGTCGCGTCGGGCAATACCGTTTCCAGGTCGGGGCCGCAATAACCCTGGGAGCTGCCGTAACCCTTTGTATCGACGCCGAGTCGCGCCTCACCCAGACCGCGTTCTCGAAGGAGTGCGCCGAGCCGCTTCATGGGATGGATTTCTCCGGGGTATTCCGGATAGGTTGCCACCTGGGCAGCTGGGCAGGCGTTGCGGGCATGTTCGATCTCCAGCTGCGGCAAAAACAGTATGGGTGGTTCGTCGGGGAGCACCACCACCGCCGTAGGTCTTTCGGTGGGGGCGAAGGTAAACCCGGTGAGATAGAAGGCGGCGGGATGGGTGAAGCTGACGAACGCCGCGATTTCTTCCTCGCTTAGGTTTTCCAGCAGGGTTTCCCTTCGCAGTGCGTATTCTTCGGCAGTTACCGCGAGTTTGGTTTGCATCCTGACCCTCCTTGGTCCTGTTCCTTTGCGTTTTCGATTACGGTTTCCCATGGGTGGGTGGATCCCCGTCCAGCCGTTCCTTCACGAACGCCACTATGGCCTTCTTGGTTTCCTCGTCCTCGGGGTAGTACAGGTAGACGGAACGGAGTATCCGGCTTCTTAGGTCCCTTCCTTTGAAGGGCAGTTCCAGGCAGTCGTCGTGAAACATGTAGGTATCGAAACGGCGCCAGCGGTGCTCTTGGGTCCCGATGATCGTCCTCAGGGTTACCCGGCGATCATCGAGTCGATATCTTAGGGGAAAGATGAAGGAATTCAAGGCGATCACCAGGGCACCGGTGGCCACCAGCAGCATGAGTATCTGTCCATCACCCCAATAAAGCAGCGCCAAGAAGACGATTGCGATGAAGGCGGCCTTTAGGGCCTTGCGCGGCTTCATGCGGGCCAGATGGACCGACCAGCGGAGTTCTTCCCCGCCGTTTGCGTCGACACCCGAATTTTCGCGTTCCGGTGGCATTAGTTACCTCCCGTCCGATACTATTCTTCCCGCTCGGCCAATCATTCGTCCAAATAGATCACCCGGCGATCCTCAGCGACGCTTTCTTCGTCCAATTCCCCGGCCAGAGAAGCCGGGACGGTGATCGTATCGGGATCGCCGTCGCTTACGTACCGGCGGGAGGGATTGTCTTCGAACTCGCCAAACCAAAGATCCCATTGATCGCCGCTGGCCCGTATCCTCGGCGTCTCGAGGGGTCTGAACTCGACCGAGTGGGGCGAGGGGGCCGGCTCGGCCCCGACGAGTACCACCGACTCGTAACGATATTCTGTACCCTCGAACTCGCCCCGGTAGACCGCCTCCGTTTGCTTGGGCCAGACCCCGTACGGAAGCGACAAAGAGGACGTTTGGAAATCTCCCGTGGCATCCGATAAGAACCTATGTGTCGTGCCGATGGCTTGCTGGATTTCTGCGGTGGTACCCAGTTTCGCCAGATTGACGTGGTTGTGGGTATGGTTGCCCAGCTCGAATCCCCGCCGCACAAGCCACGAGAGCGTGGCGGGGATATCGTCCCCCGAAAGGGGTGAAAAGGGTCTCGGGGAATTGACATAGAATATTCCGCGGGCTTCGAACCCCGGGCTCGATTCCGCGAACTCGAGCATCACCGCCAAGGCCGACTCCGGGTCCAGATCCCCCACCACATCGTCCACCCATCGTAGCTGCGACGACAAACCGTCGTCGAAGGTGAGCACCACCGGAGTCATTCCCTCGGGGAGATCTATGTCCCCCGAGATGTAGGAACTCAAAGTTATCGGGCGATACCCGTTGTGGTAGAGATAGGAGAGGTCTTTGGCGAAGCCCTCGTAGCTTCGCGTCCAGGTGTCTTCCTCGTGGCCGAAATGGTGATACATGAGGATGGGCACCTGGCCCAGTTCGTTGGGCTCCAGCCCGCTGGCCGGGCCGTGATCTGGCGGCGACTGGGGTGAC
>CAYLPL010000161.1:0-4125 GCA_964385545.1 uncultured Clostridia bacterium
TATCCCGCCACGACCACGCGTCGACCGGCCACCACAAGATTGGTTGCGCGGACTATGCCATCCCAAACCGATTGACCGGTACCGTATCGGTTGTCGAAAAGGTACTTGCTCAAAGCGTCGTTTACGGCCATTACCGGAAAGGCCAGACGCCCTGCAGCACTCAGGGCCCTAAGCCGCATTATGCCGGTCGTGGTCTCCTCCGCCCCACCGATCACTTCCTCGGCCAAATCGTTTCTCTCGTCGTGCAAAAAGCCCACCAGGTCTCCTCCGTCGTCTATGATGAGATTGGGCTTTGTGGCCGCGACGGCCTCCACGTAGGCATGGTACTCTGCCTGGCTGCAACCGTGATGGCTGTGCACAGCCACGCCCTGGGCCGCCAGGGCTTGGGCGACGTCATCCTGCGTGGAAAGTGGATTGGAGCCGGCAATGGCGACTTCGGCACCCAGTTCGCGAAGTACCCTGGCCAAATGCGCCGTCTTGGCCTCGAGATGGAGACAGATCCCTACCCGGAAACCGGAAAAGGGTTGAGAATCGCGGTATTGGTCCCGCAGGACTCCCAACACTGGCATGTGATCCGCCGCCCATTGGATCTTCTTTCGACCCGCATCGCGCGACATTAACCCATCTCCCCTCTCGAGTTACCCGACGCAACTTCTTCGATAAAGGCGGACAGCAACGAGCTCAACTGTCTCGAGTTTTCCTCCATGGCTTCCAATACTTCCTCGTGGGTAAGGGGGGCCTCGGATATTCCGGCACCGAGGTTGGTCACCAATGCCACCGCAGCGTACGGCAGATCGACTTCCCGTGCCAGCACCACCTCGGGTACATTGGTCATTCCGACGACGTCGCCACCGAGCTGCGCATACATGGCTACCTCGGCGGCCGTTTCGAAGCGAGGACCTTCGGTGCAAACGTACGTCCCCCGCGCTCGGAGGGATACTTCAGCCCTTTCCGCAGCCCGCATGAGATGCATCCGAACCTTTTCATCGTACGGCCGGGTCATATCCGTGTGGCGTACCTCGCCCGCATCGTCGAAGAACGTGCTAGCCCTACTCCGGGTAAAATCTAGGAATTGATCGAGCAGCACCAGGCTTCCCGGCGGGAGATCCTTGTGAAGCGCGCCGACGGCACCGGTGGCCACGACCATTTCGACGCCGATATCCTTCAGGGCGTAAATGTTGGCCCGGTAGTTCACGCGATGCGGCGGCACGCTGTGATCTGCACCGTGCCGGGCGAGAAAGGTTATTCCTATGCGACCGGAGGCGGAAGATGTGAATTGGCCTTCTCGAAGCCGCGCCTCGCCGTAAGGCGTTTGGTGCGAAAAGGACTGACCCAGCCGCAAAGCCGGCATGTCGTAAACACCGGATCCCCCGATTATTCCCACCGAAAGACGTTCATTCCCGTCGTTCATCTTCTTCACCCGCATCTTCTTTATCCGGGTCACATTTGGCCTCTCGGGAAACCATCATTTCATACATTCCCGCCAGTGAATCCCGGATCGTTTGTTGCTCTGCATCGGACAGATCTCCGAGAACCTGGGACAGGTATCTAATCCTGGCCGCCATGACTTTGCTCAACAGCTCGTGTCCCCTGGGCTTGGCCCGCAACCGTATGACCCGTCCATCCTTCTCGTCCCTTATGCGCTCCACCAGGTCCGCCTTCTCCATCCTGTTGATGAGGTCAGTTACCGTGCTCGAGGCGAGATAGAGATATCGACACAGAGCACCCATGGTCAGGTTGTCGTGGTGAATGATGGTCACCAGGGCGGTAAACTGCGGAGGCGTAATGTCAAAATTAGACAGGATACTCCGGCCGCGATATCTCACTATATGGCTGGTCCGCCGCAACAAATAATCTATCTCTTCTATCAAATCCTCAAAGGTTCCCTCGTCGGGCATTCGTCTGCCTCCCTACGACGGATCTATCGTATCGCCGCTCACGGTCGATTTGCTCACTTCGCCTCGTCGGGGAAGAAGAGAGCGATCTCCTTGGCGGCAGTATCGGGCCCGTCGGAGCCGTGTACCAGGTTCTGGTCGATGTGAAGGCCAAAATCCCCGCGTATGGTGCCGGGCGCCGCCTCGGACGGATCGGTGGCTCCCATCGTGGAGCGTACCGCCTCGATGGCGTTGGGGCCCTCCCAGAGGGAGGCTACCACGGGGCCGGAGGTGATGTATTCGATGAGCGCGGGGTAAAAGGGTTTTTCGGCGTGTACTCCGTAATGCTCTTCCGCCAGTTCCCGTGACACCTGCATAAACCTTAGTGCGCGAAGGGTCAGGCCCCTCTTTTCCAACCTGGCGAGTATTGCCCCGACCAGTCCGCGTTCGACGCCGTCCGGTTTAATCATGACGAAGGTCTTTTCTCTTTCCATGTTCGTCGGACGAACCAACCCGAGCTGGGCCGGTGCGTCCCAACCTCACCATCCTTTCTTGGGGCTCACCGAATTTGGGCGAGCCAGGTTAATTCCACCATAACCACGGGTCTCGGGCAAGGGCCGCGATTTCCCCTGACCCAACTGTCCCGCGCCGAACCGGACCTTTGCCGTGCCCATCATTTTCGGGGGAACGAATTGAAGCCATCGGACTAATCTGCTAACCTTTTCCCCAGAATCAGCTCGCGTCAATACGATCTCTCCGAGTCAGCTGTCCTAAGGTCGCCCGCGGCTATGGATCGTTGACCGGCAGGGTTCTCGAGGGAAACCCGGGAGCCTCCCGCGCTCGGAAAGGAGAATCGGACCTTGATCGACTCCCTTCGCAGCCTTCGACCGTCATCCAGACCGACGACCCGGTATCGGGTTTTCGATGAACTTGTTTCATTGTTGGCGACCCGGCCCGTGAGTCCTCCTTCGGGAGCCAAGCCCGACACAGATTCCACACCCAGTCCCGATCGACGACCACCTGCCAAAAAGCCGGTATCCGGAAGGATTGTCCCGCGAATACTAGATACGCCTCGGCCCTTTGCTGTCGAGTCCCATAAGCACGGGTTGGGAGGGAACTACCTCTCATGAAACGCGATGCTCCCCCCGGGCCATTGGGGCACTTTACCATCTTCGACCTCGTAGTGATATCCCTTATGGCCTGCCTGGGCATTGCCACAAAGCCCATTGTGGTCCCGCTGGCCCACATGATAACCGGCCCGCTGTTCATACCCGGCGGCGTTCTGGCCGGGGGCTTTTACATGATGTGGATAGTACTGGGAGCGGCATTGGTAAAAAAGCGCGGTGCCGGCACCGCGGTGGCCCTGGTACAGGCGCTTATGGTCATGTCGCTTGGAATCTACGGAACTCACGGGCTCGCGAGCGTGATCACCTACGTTCCTCCCGGAATCGCCGTGGATCTGGTGTTGACCATCTACCCCGGGAATTCCGCGGACCCTATCCGCCGTTTCTCGGCCGGTATCGCCGCCAACATGACGGGGACTTTCCTGGTAAATCTCACCTTCTTCCGGCTACCTTTGGTGCCACTTCTGCTGAGCATCAGTACTGCGGCACTCTCCGGGGGGCTCGGTGGGTGGATAGCCCACGGGGTGGCCACCCGTTTTTCCGGAAGGTTTCACCGGTGAGGGCGGCCAACCATCGCGACCGGGACCGGCGTGCGCACAACTGCAAAAAAGAGAATTCAAAACGGATACGGAAGGGATGACCGATGAATAAGACAATCATGATTTCCGTTCTCATCCTCGCCGCATTGGTGGCCGTACTGGCCTTTGTCTACACGGACGACGCCGACGACCGCCGCGCCAGCCAAAGGGAGGCGGTCATCTATGTCGCCCGGGACGGCGAACGCACGGGAGAAATCGATTTCGACACCGTTATGGCCCAAGAGCAGGAAGAGTTTGCCGCGACGCTCAAGTCCAGTGACGCACCGGCCCGCGACCACGACTACGCCGGCGTCGAGTTGCGCGAGCTGCTAGACAACCTGGAGATTAATCTAGAGGACGCAAACCAGGTTATCGCACGAGCCGTGGACGGCTACACGGTCGCGCTAGAAATCGAAGAAGTGATGAAGCCGCAAAACGTCTACGTGGTCCACACCATCGACGGCGAGCCCCTGAAACCTCGCGAGGAAGGTGGTAATGGACCCTACCAATTGGTGATTCGCGAAGACGAATTCGGTCAACGTTGGACCA
>CAYLPL010000162.1:0-4078 GCA_964385545.1 uncultured Clostridia bacterium
GTGTGGAGCTCTGTAATATCTCGGTCTGATCCACGATAGCCGACGAGAGCACCTTCGTCGTCATATATAGGGTCCCCGTTGGTTGCTACCCAGATCACCTCACCGGTGCTTGTTTCCAGCGGATGAATAAGCTCCCGGAACCGTTCTTGGTTTCGGAGAGCCGCCAGCGACCGATCCCGGAACTGCTCTCGGCTCACGGCGGGGTGGAGGTCGTAAAAGTGGAATGTTCCTACTGCATCCCGCACCCGGTAGCCAAGGAGTGTCTCGAAGTAGTCGCTGACGTAGGTAATCAGACCGTCAGGGTCAATTTCCCACACAAATATCCTGCTGTTGCGGGCAACCTGGTCAAGGCGGTGTTCGCTTTCCTGGAGCGCGTGTTCTCGTTCTTTTACCTCGGAGATATCCAGAAACGTTGCCACGATATTCGCGACGCGGCCCGTTGCGTCGCGGACAACCCCGGCAGAGAGAAATGTAGGAAAGGAGGACCCGTCCCGGCGTCGAGAGAGTATCTCGCCCTGCCAGGAATCCCGCTGGTGTAGTGCTGCGAGTACGGCTTCAACGTCTGCTGAGTAAGCGTGGAATTCAAATGGCGTTTTCCCGATTACCGCTTCATTGGAGTCCTCTCGCCAAAGCGCAAGGAACGCCCGGTTGACGTAGGTTATTGTACCATCTGGACGGGCGATGACAACCGCCGCACCGGTCTCAAGAGCAAGCGACTTGATCTCCAGTTCCCGGCGGGTTTCCTGCTGCTCCGTGACATCTTCGACGTAACCCAGGACGCCTACAATTGTGCCGTCATCGTCGCGGTACGGAGCCTTCGCCGTCCGGAACCAGCGGCGCCGACCTTTGAGTACGTAATCTCGAAGATAGGTTTTATTTACGCCGCTTTGCAGCACTTCCCGGTCCTCCCTCTCGAACATCTCCGCATGTCCTTTAGGATGTATATCACTGTCGAGTTTGCCGACAATGCTCTCCATCGGAAGTCCGGCCGTCTCCGCAAAACGGTCGTTGCAGTACGCATAGCGAAGATCGAGGTCCTTGATGAAAAACGGATGCGGCATGTTCCTGACCATCTGATCCGCCGAGTAATTGAGTGTGCTCCTATGTTTACTCACGTTCGCTCCGGTCGGGCGGGTTTGCGGACGTCACCGCATCCAACGTTTCCAGAAGGAGTTTTACGTCTATCGGTTTGCTAATGTAGGCACTGAACCCCGCCTCCAGGCCGCGGTAGGCAGCACCTTCCATCGCGTCGGCACTGAGTGCTATCACGGGCAGATCTCTTCCCCAGGGTGTTGCACGAATCCGGCGAAGCACCTCAAACCCGTCAATACCGGGCAGATTGACGTCGGCCAGCACGATGGACGGGCGGTGTAGCTCCACCATCTCAAGCCCCAACGAGCCGGTGTGGGCGGTCATGAGGTCATATCCGCCGTGGCGGGAGAGTACCGTTTTCATAAGTCGGATGCTGGCCGGATTGTCTTCAATATAGAGGACTGTTACTGCTTCCGCCGTAGTGTCACGTTCGCGTTGTGAGTCCGACGAATACCGTTCCGGCTCCAGACACAACGATTCGGTCATGGGGAGGGTAATCCAGAACGTGCTGCCCGCACCGGGTACACTGTCGGCACCGATCGTCCCGTCCATGTGCGTTATTAGCCGTTTGCTGAGGGCCAGTCCGACACCGGAGCCCTCTATTTCACCGCGCTCGCGTCCAAGGCGGTTATACTGTGTAAAGAGCTCCGCCCGCTTTTCTTCCGGAATACCCATCCCGGTATCGGAAACTGTGATTCGCACATCCTCGCTCTCTAGTGCCAGGGTAACGGTGACGCTGCCCCACGGTGAGTTGTACTTCACCGCGTTGGACAACAGGTTGATCAGCACCTGCTTCAGGCGAACCCGGTCGGCGATGACGCACAGCTGCTCATACGGCTCGGTGATAAGGCGTATGCCCTCTCTTTGCGCAAACGGCTCGATCAGGCTGACCGTCTCCGTTATAACCTCCGGGCAGGATACGGCTTCCAGGGACAAGTCGACGCGCCCACTGTCGATGCGTGCCAGGTCAAGAACCTCATTGACCAGGTTTGTCAGGTGGTTGCCCGCGGACACTATTTCTCGGCTGAAATCGGCGTGCTGAGGGGCGAGTTCGCCGTCGCTTGCAAGCAACTGTCCAAAACCGAGGATTGCGTTGAGGGGCGTCCGCAACTCGTGGCTCATGGAAGAGATGAATTCGGTCTTTGCCTTGTTGGCTTTTTCGGCCGTTTCCCGGGCTGCCTCCGACTGGGCCCGTAAGGTAAGGATTTCCCGTTCCGCGTCTACCGTGGATAGCGCGCTGGAAAAGATCTGCGCCAAAACCGTAAGCCCTTCGATCTCGCTTCCCGTCCAATGGCGATAGTCAGTAACGGTATCAAACCCGATCGTACCGAACATCCGGTTCTCATTGTAGATCGGGAGGAAGAGGGCGGATTTCATCTGCATAGCCTCTAAGACTGACCGATCAGACGCCGCTTCCGGGGGAAGGTCTTCCACCTTCGGTATGTGCACCACAGAACGTTTGTCAACGAGCTGCTCTGTGAACCAGGGAACCTCGGAGACCGGCAACTGTTCTACGCCTAATCCGTTCGGTGTAGCTCCGGGACGAATCCAATAGTGGGTATTACTGACCACGGAGCAATCGGCGGAAAGAAGCAACACACCGGCGCGGTCCACGGCGGAGAAGCTGCCGATACGGGCGAGAGCGGTGTTGATCAACTCATCGAGGTTGGAACCGTTCACGCCGACAAAATCGGTGGCGACCGTTGCGAGGATTGTCTGAAATTCCCGCTGTCGGCGAATCTCTTCCTCGTCACGCTTGCGGTCGGTTATGTCCTGCACGGTACCATACATATGGACAGGATTGGACTGTTCGTCGTAGGTGACGTCGCCCTGCTCCAATAACCACCGCACCGACCCGTCCGATTGGATCGTACGGTGTACTGCCCAGTAGGGGGATCCCGTTTCCAGACAGCGCTTGAGTCCCTCCTGCACCTGGTCGCGATCGTCCGGATGTACGGCGTTAACGAAGTCTTCGTAGTTGGTGTGCATCTCTCTGCGGGGATACCCGTACCACTCGGCGCTCTGTTCCGACCAGTAGACCTCGCCGGTGCGTATATCCCAATCCCACGTACCGATCCGGCCGTACTCCTGGCTCATGCGCAGCCGCCGTTCGTTTTCCGCGAGCTCTGCGTGCATGGCGTCAGAGCTGAGTATAAAACCCAACCAGCTCGAAATCTCTTCCAGGAGAGAGAGCTCTTCATCCAAGAACGGGCCGGAATCGGCCTGGGGCTGTTCTGTGAGGTACACCACCGTCAACGTGCCGAACACTTCGCCGTCCATGCGGACATCCCATTCCAACTGCCACGGTGTCTCCTGGAACCCGGGAGAGCTGTAGTGACGACCGCCGATCACGAGCTGTGCGGCGCACGCATCGGGGAAGCGGAACGCCGGAGGGATACACTCCACGGCACGGTGCAGAAATTCTTCTTGTGGAAGTCCGTGCGAATAGGCATCCCAGATTGCGCGGATCGCTCCGCGCTCTTTCAACCGTTCTTGCAGGTCCAACTGGGTGTTTTTGAGTGTGGTGATATCACTGACAACACACTCGACACGAGCAGGAGCTTCCGTGTGGTCGTGCACCAGGATACTTTGCCCCATTATCCAGCGTACCTGGCCGTCGGGACCGACGATGCGGTATTCCTGCTCCGCCGTACCCGACACCTGCAACGTTGTTTTCAGCTCCTCAAGTACATGGCGGTCGTCGGGATGGATCACCCGTTCAAATAGTTCCTGATCTTGCGCAAACGCGGTTGGTGGATACCCGTAGACCCGCTCAACCGCGGGGCCGGCAAAAAGCACCTCCATCTCGGGGTAGCTCAGAGACCAGACGGCCACCACCTCATACATATGCGTCACCCGCGATGCTTCGATTGTGCGTTCATCCAACACCGTTCTTTCCTCCATGCGCTGACGCCTCCTAGAAGCGTTCGTAGCCCCCCTCCAAATCGTCTGATCCTCCGTCGTGTCCCGAGCCCGACGATTTTCT
>CAYLPL010000163.1:0-4063 GCA_964385545.1 uncultured Clostridia bacterium
CGACGAACCCACCGACGTAACGTCTCCGGAACACAGCCTATCTTGGACGAAATCGATACAATAGTCGACCATTGCGAATCGTACTCCCGCTCGTGTTCCAACACCATACGAACGGACCTCTCCTTGACTTCCCGGGAATACCTCTTTTGATTTCTCATGACTCCATCCTCTCACAGAATAAAGTCTCCGGTAATCCCGGGGCGGTTCACTTGGTGGTGTAAACTAATGTTTCTTGCGAGAGGAATTTGCACACACGGGCGGGCTTGACCGGTGCGACGTCGGGTAGAGTTCGTGTTTCAAAAAGAAAAGAAACCAGTCTATGCACTAGCACTGGTTTCGTAGATCAGTAATGCTTTGGACCCGGGCTGGAACGGTACCGTTGCTGGGGAGAAGGGCTATCGCGTTTGTTACTTATCCCCGGCACTTTCAGGAAATACATTTTCCCCGTCAGCGACCACCATCACCCGTTCTTCTCCGGTATCAGTCTTTAACTTCACAAGAACTACACTGTCGTACTTATCGAGATCACTTTCCATCCCGTTTCCTGAAAGTATCATAGAGGCCATCATCTTGTGACTGACGCTCAGCCCACCGCCGTTGGTGTATTCATACGACTCCTCTTTGCCTCTGCTTATCTTTTCACCGGTTTTTTCTTCCCAGGCGTAGCAAGCGTTTTGTCCCGCCTCCAATGCTCTACCCTTTTCCCCGCAGCCACTTACCGCGGACATGAAGAGGATCAAAAGAAGCAATGCTGCAACCACCCTCATCGTTATCTTCATGATGACAAATCCCCTTTCAGCTACACCGTATTTAGCGTTAATTCCGCGTCCGATAGAGATTCCCTCTTTGAGGAGTTTTTACATCGACAGGATCCTGTACCGCCAAAGCAGGCTATGGGTTAGTTGGTGGTCAAGACTTGCTGCCGTCGCGATAAGGTTGGATTCAAAGGGTGGAACATCATTTCACTATCGTCAAAAGCCCAGGCTATTGTGCGTCCCCGGTATCCTACCACTTCACCCCGACCGGTCTTATCGTAGACGAGGATGTCGGGAGCTGGGCTTCGCAGCTCACCGACGTCTTGCTTGTGACCCTTGCATGCTGGCCGACGTGTTTCTATTTCCACCTCCTTTGATTAGTGCATGTCCGCGCCCGTGTAGGGTAAGTAATCACTGTGGCATTCGTCCCGTCGTCTCTTGGGATCTCGATGCCATTTTTGCCCACGTGCACTAAGAGAGGGATGCAATGCCAAATCGCGCCGATGCTATTAGCGGCCGTGCTGTTCCCACGAGACAGTGAAGAATGGGACGCCCGGTAGGCAGATTCCGATGGCGCGGATGATCCAACTCGCATCCGTGTGCAACCGGCCAAAAGAGGGACCTACGCGGCTCCCGTGCACGGAAGAAGGGCGATCGACGAATTCGTCTACTGCGAAACCGTGCGGGATAAATGCGACATAGGAGATGGGCACCATGTCTTACGAATGGAAAGGGGTGTCATGATACATGAACCGCTTGGCAGAAGAGAAGTCCCCGTATTTGCGGCAACATGCCCAGAATCCGGTGAACTGGTTTCCCTGGGGCGAAGAGGCTTTCGCATTAGCACAAAGGGAAGACAAACCGGTATTTCTCAGCATCGGATACAGTACCTGCCACTGGTGCCACGTAATGGAGAAAGAATCATTTGAGGATCCGGATGTGGCCGCCTTCCTGAACGAAAACTTCGTGTCGATCAAGGTCGATCGCGAAGAAAGGCCGGATATCGATCACGTATACATGACCGCCTGTCAGGCCTTGACCGGAGCGGGTGGTTGGCCATTGACAGTCTTTTTGACTCCCGACAAGAAACCGTTTTATGCTGGCACATATTTCCCCAGGGACAGCCGGCACGGTTTGCCCGGACTGATGGCTGTGCTCCAGGCAGTCATAAATCAATGGGATGACCACCGGGATGAGATTGCACGGGCCGGCGAAAACCTGGTGCAGTCCATTCGGTCACATTTGCAGGACAATCGTGCGGGAGTACTGAGCGAATCGACGCTTCACCTAGGCTATCGGCAGTTGTTCGATGCCTTCGATCCGCACTTCGGAGGATTTGGGCCACCACCGAAGTTTCCGAGACCACACGATATTGGCTTTCTACTGAGATACTGGCGATGGAATAATGAGCCGGAAGCCCTGGCCATGGTGGAAACAACCCTGAAGTCCATGCGCGCGGGTGGGATTTACGATCACCTGGGCTACGGTTTCTCCCGCTATTCAACGGATCGTGCCTGGCTCGTCCCTCATTTTGAAAAGATGCTCTACGATAATGCCCTGTTGGCGGTGGCTTATCTGGAGACTTATCAGGCCACGGCAGATGAATTCTACGCTGAGGTGGCAAACGAGATATTCCAATATGTCTTGCGGGATATGACGTCCGCGGAGGGTGGCTTCTATTCCGCAGAGGATGCGGATTCCGAAGGCGAGGAGGGCAAATTCTACCTTTGGACCCCGGAAGAAATCAAGGCAATCCTGGGGGAAGAGACGGGAGAACGTTTTTGCCTCTGCTATGATGTGACGGAAGCGGGTAACTTCGAGGGCAAGAATATTCTAAACCGCATCGGCGGTGCGGAACCGTCCCGGCTTCCGGGTGGGCAGTCTTGTGCCGGGGAACTGGCGGAGGCCCGGGAACGCCTCTTCGTTGCACGCGAGGGGAGGGTGCATCCGCAAAAGGATGACAAGATCCTCACGAGCTGGAATGCCCTGATGATCACGGCTTTGGCCCGGGGGTCCCGGATCCTCGACAAAACGGATTATCTACGCGCTGCCGTGGGTGCCGCGCAATTCATATGGGAGAATCTCCGCGGTGATGATGGTCGCCTCCTGGCCCGCTACCGGGCAGGGGAGGCTGCACACCCGGCTTATGCGGATGACTACGCCTTTTTGGTGCGGGCCATGCTGGCTCTTTACGATGCGGACATGAAACCGATCTGGCTGCGCAGGGCGATCCACCTGCAGGAACAACAAGATCGGCTCTTTTGGGACGAGCAGGGTGGTGGATACTATTTCTATGGTCATGATGCCGAGGTACTTCCTGCCCGACCCAAGGCGATAGACGATGGTGCGATGCCGTCTGGGAATAGCACCTCAGTTTTGAACCTATGGTATCTGGGTCGGCTGACCGGGCACGCGGAGTACAGTCGCCGAGCCGAGAGCCTTCTAGAAAGCTTCTCCGGAGAAGTGCAACAGCACCCTTCAGGATATACGAAATCTTTGACGGCCATGTTAATCGGTTTCATGCCGGGGAGAGAGGTGGTCGTGGCCAGCGAGCAGGATTCTGACCTACTCCGCCAACAGTTACGACCTCTCGCACGAGTATTCTCTCCCGAAACTACCTTCCTTTATCGCCTGCTGGGTGCCGAGCATTCCGGCATCGAGGAGATTGTTCCATTGACTGCTGCCATGGAACCGGAAAATGGTGAAACCACCTTTTACGTATGCCGAAACTACGCCTGTGAGCAACCGACGCGAGACCTATGCCAGGTGTTGGATGAATTGAGATCCTAAAGATGCCCCGAGGATATGGCTATGTCGGCCAGTTCCAATGTCACTGGTGAATCTTGCATGGCAAAAAGTGCATAGGGGGGTATGCGTAGTTCGATCGGCGCGGCAACGAGGGATTCGCAATTCCTGCCTCCCAATCGCGAATCCCTTAGTTACAAAGGCGAAGGGCACGGACCAAACCCAACCGGATGTGTATTCCCCGTGGTACACACCGGTTCTAATCTGACTTTTGCATTCCGTTTCCCAGTTTTTCGGATTATCAGTGCCCGCGCACTGACAGGTCTATCCTACTACCTGTACGATCACGCCCATTACAGCGGGTGCAGTGAAAAAGGTTGCATCCTTGGCAAGGCGTGGTCATCCCCAAAACCCACATTTTCCCACTGTCGCCTATCATCTTGATGCACCAGCGGCCTTCACCGCCCTCCTTAGAATTGTTCCCGATCCCGGAAAGCGGGTCATGTTAATGCCCACGGCTTTCCTCGTCAATCGACTGGATTGCAGAACGCCACCAATTGAGT
>CAYLPL010000164.1:0-4053 GCA_964385545.1 uncultured Clostridia bacterium
CCCCCGGGGTGTGCTTGGGAAGCGCGGCCGTCTTGCTAGTCATGATCCTGTCCCGCATGATCGGGGAAGGTCGAACCGCCATGGGAATGTTGATGGCCACCGCGTATACGGTGGCGGGGGTCCTCGTACTTTACCTGAAGTAGGCTCCCTTGCTCGGGGGTGGTGGGGCGTTGGTGGGCCTCGCGTTGGGTGGCGTGCTCGCGGACCCATTCTCGCGGGTGTTCTCCACGTTTTTCCACATACCCGAGATTCATGACCACGTCGACCCCACCTTCTATTTCATCGGGGTCATCCTTACAATGGGGTTTTGCGGCGTCACCGGACTGATGGCCGCCCGAGGTGTGCTGCAGATCGAGCCCGCGCAGGCGTTGCGTCCCCCGGCACCGGCCCCCGGCTCAAGGAACATTATAGAGGTGCTGATGCCCCGGTTTTGGCGGCGAATATCCTTCACCTGGAGAACGGTATTTCGCTACATCTTCCGCGGCAAAAAGAGGTTTGTCCTGGGGTTGATGGGTGTGGCGTTGACCTTCACGGTGATATTGATTCCCCTCTATTCGTACACGATGATGATGGATCTTTTCGTGGACCAATACGAACAGATGGACCTCTATGACTACGCGGTGACGCTTGAGAGTCCGCTGGAATACCGGCACGCGCGCGAAATATTGACGGGCGTCAGGGTCTCCATGGTCGAACCTTTCGTCGAATACCCGTTGACGGTTAGCAGGGGATGGCGGGAGGAAAGCATGATGGGCCGGGGTCTGCCGGTCCGGGCGAAGCTGCAACGCTTCGAAAGCGTGGAAGGCGGTGCCCTGGAGGTCCCCTCCCGGGGCATACTGGTATCCGAGTACATGGCGCGCCGGCTCGGGGTCGTCCCCGGGGACGTCGTGGATCTTGCGTCGCCTTTACTTTCGAACCGCGAGATCCGGGCGGAGGTCGCGGCCGTCGTGGTGCAGTATCTGGGATCCGGGGTGTACATGTCGACAGGGCAGATGCATGAGCTTACGGGTGAGGGCGCCGGCTACAGCGGACTGCTGGTGTCGTCCAACGACGACGTATCCGCCGCTCTGGCCGGTGCCCGGGGTATATCTTCGGTTCAATCGGTGGAGGATTTGACCGCGGGTTTTATGCAGTATCTGGACGTGCTGGTATTCGGCCTGGGTTATTATGTGATAGTGGGGGGTGTTCTCGGTTTCGCGATTCTTTTTAATACCATATCCGCCAGCGTCAGTGAGCGTCGTCGCGAGATCGCCTCTTTACGGGTTTTGGGTTATTCCAAGGCGGAGATCTTCGGACTCTTAGTACGGGAGAATGCCGTGGCGGTAGTATTCGGATTACTCCTGGGGCTTCCCATGGGTTATGGGCTGATATCCTTGGTGGTGCATTCCTTCAGCTCGGAACTGTTCCTCATGCCCCTGGTGATCAGCCGCACGGCGATAGTAATCACTACAGTCTTCACTTTGTTCTTCGTAACCCTGACCATGATGGCCGTCCGAGTCCGTATATGGAGGATGAGTTTCCTAGACGCCCTCACGACCAGGATAAGTTGACGCATGGCGCGCCTTTTGCCCGCAACCGAACCCAAGGGAGGGTATCATCGTGATCCATCCGAAAGACAAACTGATCCCGCCGACCTTTTACGACGTATTGATGGCTCGAAGACGCATAGCGCCCTATCTCCGACCCACGCCCACCTTCAATTCTCCGCTCCTCGACGACACGTTGGGTTTTTCTGCCCACGTCAAGTGCGAGAACCTTCAACCCATAGGCGCCTTTAAGGTTCGCGGGGGGATAAACCTCATGTCGATCCTGGCAGATACCACCAGAGAACGCGGCGTGGTTACCGCCTCGTCGGGCAATCACGGCCAATCTATAGCCTACGCGGGGGCACTATTCGGGGTACCCGTTAGGGTCTACGTTCCCGCCGGATCCGAGCCCCTGAAGATCCGCTCTATGCAAGCCATGGGGGCCGAGGTGGTCGTCGAGGGAAGGGATTACGATGAGGCCCGGGAGGCGGCGGAGGCTGCGGCGGTCAGCGAGGACAAGTACTTCGTGCACACTTGCAACGAACCACATCTGATCGCCGGGGTGGCGACGGCTACCCTGGAGCTGCTCGAGGTTGTACCCGACCTCGATGTGCTCATCGTTCCCATCGGCGGCGGCAGTTGCGCCTGCGGCGCCGGGCTGGTGGCCAAAACGATCAATCCCGCGATCCGTGTCATCGGCGTGCAGGCGGAAGGTGCGGACGCGGTATACCGATCCTGGCGGAGCGGGCGATTGGAGACCGTGCCACAGGTGGATACGTTTGCCGGGGGATTGGCCACGCGTGTCGCCTTCGAGTTGCCCTTGGAGATGTTGCGCGATCTCCTGGACGATTTCTTATTGGTATCCGACGAAGAGATGATCGAGGGAATCAAGTTCTTGATGGACATGACACACCAGGTGGCCGAGGGAGCGGGCGCCGCCTCCACCGCGGCGGCCCTGCGCATGCGCGAGGATCTCGCGGGTATGCGCGTGGGAATCATGTTGAGCGGCGGTAACATAGGGGTGGAAACGCTGGCACAGCTTTGGGGTTAATGCTCAATCTCGATGCGTCCGGGGTGATCGCATCCCTCCGATTAGACCGAGTGCGGCCTCGTCGCCGCTGGGACGATGGAGTGGATTTCACCCGCCGCGTAAGAGGCGAAGGAGAGCCTTTAACCATCGCCATCGGGCCGGTGTCTTCTTCGACCCCCGGTCCCGCTGTTTTGCCTCTCGCGCGGCCTTCTCCCGGCGTTCTTCTTTGGCCAGGACTTCATCTCCCGCCAGCGCCTCGGCGTGGTGGCGCAGTTCGTGCTTTATGGTATCGCGTATATGCTCTTCCCAAACTGACCGGCCCGCACGGCCCAAGACGGCACGGAACGATCCGTGAAACAGGGCGATGTGGCGCCCTATCCGGCTCACGGAATAATGGCCGAGGACGTAACTATCCTCATCCCTCTTGGTTTCGGGGAGAACGATTACGCCCAGGTTCAGATCCCGAAGAAGGGGCTCGGGCACTTCGTTATTGAGGATGTAATCTGCGTACTCGGTGAATTCTTCGATGCTCATCGTGGGTCGGCGCCGGGCCACTTTGTGCTCCCTCCAAAAGCCGTCAAATCATGGTACCGTGGACTGTCGGAACCATCCAGGCCTGCGGTTGAACATCTCCATTCTCTCAGACGACCCGTCTTCCTGCACGCCTTGCCACGATGGGACCGCCTTGGGATCGATTCGCCCACCACGACGGTCGGAGAGCGCAATCTCTTCGGCGGAGCGAAAGGACATCGGCGATCCCGGTGAAGCATTATTCGTATCGCGAGTTCCTGGGAGATAAAGTTGAGGACATAAGCTGTGGGATGGCGGTGGGTTTAAGATTGCCGTTACTGCCAGTCGTCTCGGGTTGTGCCGTCCGGGAGACAGAAGCGGAGGTCGGTGAGTACGGGCCGGCCGTAGTCCTTTGGGAGGATTGATTGCGGATCACGCCGAGGGGCCTGGGGCAGAAGTAGCGCGAGATTGCGAAATCGTGGGCCGGATGGAAACTTCCGGCCCCAAACGGAACCGCAGTCGGAAGCCTTCGAGGCCATCGATTGCTCGGACGATTTCCTCGGGGCCGACATTCTCTACAGCGCCTCGGAAGACAGGGCATATCTTTACAGTCCGGAATCGGGTAATTACATCCCCTTCCAACCCGGGGGATGACCCGTCGGAAGAACGCGCCAGTCGAACCCAGGGATGGCCAGCTTCGGGCCAATCAGGATTCCGGTGAAGGCGCCGACCCGATACTGCACGACGCCGGTGACTGCTACACTCCTTAACCGGATCATCGCGACATGGCTGCAGGTTTTTCGACATGCACAGGTTGGAAATGCCGCTGGTCATCCACCCGAGCATTCCTCGAGACGCCGGGTTTGTCGAGGATCACCGGACGGTTGTGTCGCCCGGGTTTTGTTGGATACTGCCAGGGCCATCATCGAACCACTTTCTCCGCGGTCTTCGGGGTCCTGCGGCCCCAGGATTGATATCCTTCCATCT
>CAYLPL010000165.1:0-4045 GCA_964385545.1 uncultured Clostridia bacterium
GTTGCGGTGACCGGAACCGATCCACATGAAGCATCCCGGAACCTCGCGCTGGTAAAGGGCGAAATCTTCGGAGGCCATAACCGGAACGGCCTCGAATACCTTATCTTCACCCAGGAGTTTCGATGCGGCTTCGCGGGCGAGGGCGGTTGCCTCGACGTGATTATCCACCGACGGGACACCTCGCTCCAACTGTTGCCAGTCGATCTCGCACAGGTGACCCCGGCCGGCCGCTTCCACGACCTCGCGCAACCTTCGCTCCACGAGGTCGGCGACTTCCGGCCGGAACGATCGAAGGGTTCCGGTAACTTCCGCGTCCGGGGGTATTATGTTCCCGACGGTACCCGCCCGAACTGTGCCCACCGATATGACCGCTGAATCCAGGGGATCCACGTTGCGTGACACCACGGTGTTGACGCCGGAAAGGGCCGTGCCCAGGGCGGCTATCGGGTCCCGGGTGAGGTGGGGGAGGGCCCCGTGGCCTCCCTTGCCCACGATTCTAAAGGCGAACCGGCCCGACGAAGCCATGAGGTACCCTTCCGATACGCCGACCGTCCCGGCGGGCAGGTCGGGCTTGTTGTGCCCCCCGAAGATGTAGTCCACTCCCTTTAATGCTCCCGCGTCTATGAGTTCTTTGGCCCCGGATGTCTTCTCCTCTGAGGGCTGGAAGAGCAATCGGACCTCTCCAATTGAGTCCCGGGGCAGTTCCGAGAGGATCATGGCCGCCCCGAGTCCCCAGGTGATATGGACGTCGTGCCCACAGGCGTGCATTAGTCCAGGATACTCGCTGGAGTAATCGAGACCGGTATTCTCGGTGAGGGGAAGGGCATCGATATCTGCCCGCAGCGCGACCACGGGTTTTCGGGGATCTCCCGGTATGCGGGCCACGACTCCCGTCTCGAGTCCCAGGTCCATAACCTCGCATCCGATCTCCCGGAGGATGTCACCGATCCTGTGGGAGGTCCAGTATTCCTCTCCACTCAATTCCGGGTGTCGGTGAAACTCTTCCCGCGCTTCTCGCAGGCGCGGTTCGAAACCCTCGGCAAATTCCATGATGTTTCTAAGATTTTCCACGGCGATCCCTTCCCTTCCGGTTATGCCCTTAGGCCTTTCCCCTTCTCGAAGGATCCCGCGATACCCTGCAGTTTGCGGCTGAAAGGAAAGGTGATGAAGTGATAGAATAACGTATCGATAATCATCGAGAGGATTGATCCCCCTGGACCGCGAATCCGTACCCAGCGCAATAGTGCACCGAGAGGGAACGCTCGACGGAATTGACCCGGATGCGGTCGTCGCGGGCCCGCCGACGTGGTTCACCGTGGCCAGGGAATTGCTGCAAACCATCCTGTTGGCCCTCTTTTTGGCCTTTTTGTTGCGGTTGTTTTTTATCGATACTTACCTGATCGATGGACCCTCGATGCAACCCTCGCTTTCCCAGGGAGAGCGTCTTCTGGTCAACAAGATGGTATATTACCTGCGCCGGCCCGTCCCCGGAGAGATCGTGGTTTTTCAAGAACCCGGAAGACAGGGACGCAATCTGGTGAAGCGGGTTGTGGCCGTCGAAGGACAGACGCTCGAGATACGCGAGGGTCGCGTGATCCTCGACGGTGTGCCGATGGAAGAATATTACATCAGCAATCCGGGCAAGGACAGCCTCCCCCCTCAAAGGATCCCGGCGGGTTACGTTTTCGTAATGGGAGATAATCGGGCAAATAGCTGGGACAGTCGCTATTTCGGTGCGGTACCCGTCCGGGATATTCGAGGTATGGCTTTCCTCATCTTCTGGCCACCTGAGAGTTTCCACCGCATCGCGCTGGAAAAGACGCGTGGGGGAGATGCGCGTTTTGCGATGGCCAGCCCTGCCCGCGACTCGAATCTATCGCAATACGTCGATCGATAGTGCCGGGTTTCAATCGAAAACACCGGTGCGCAAATCCGCTAGGCACATGAAGCTGACTCAGACGCCACCGAAACGGGGGAATGAACAGAGATGAATGGGAAGTCGAATCTGATCGTTGCGATTGCGGTAATCCTTGTGTTTGCCTTGGCTTTGGTGGCCTGTGGTGCACCGGACCTCGATACGTCGGAGCCGCGAGAGGATGACGAGGCGGGCCAGGATGAGAAGATTCTGGTGCGCGACGCACCCTACGGTGATCCCGAGAACCTGGATCCCATCGTTCGCGGACGCATGGGTGCCATGGCAATTACCATGAACCTGTTCGATGGTCTGGTGCGGCACGATGCCGAGACGGCGCGGGTGGAGCCAGCCATCGCCGAGGATTGGGAGATAAGCGAGGATGGTCTCGTTTACACCTTCCACTTGCGGGAAGATGCCGTCTTTCACAACGGCAGAGAAATCACCGCCGAAGATTTTATTTATTCCTTCGAGCGGCTCTCTGACCCGGAAAACGCATCCCCCCTCGCCCATTATCTCGATGGAGTGGTGGGGAAGACCGAGTTCGAAGACGGTGACGCCGAGACGATCGAAGGGCTTCGTGCGGTCGACGATTTCACCCTGGAGATAACCAGGGAAGAACCCGATAGTTCATTTCTCAGTACCCTGGCATTCCCCGCCGCCTCCGTGGTGCCCCGGGAAGTCGTTGAGGAGAAGGGTTCCGATTTCGGGCACGAGCCGGTGGGGAGCGGTCCCTTCACGTTCGACTCCTGGGTGAAGGACGATCGCGTCAAGGTGAGTGCGTTCGAGGACTACTATAGAGGGCGGGCCGAACTGGACGGTGTGGAATTCCGGGTCATCAGTGAAGCCGCCACCAAGGAAGCGGAGTTTCTATCGGGCAACCTGGACGCTTTCATAGCACCCGCGTCCATCTATCGCAAGTATCGGGATGACGAGGATTACTCCGAAAACATCATAGAAGTCGCGGAGTTCTTTACCCGGCACATAGGTTTCCACTGCGAAAAGGAGCCCTTCGATGACGTTCGTGTGCGCCGCGCCTTCAACCACGCCATAGATAAAAAGGAGATTATCGATGTAGTTCTCGGGGGCAAGGGAGTCCTCGCCGTCGGTTACCTCCCCTCCTCGAGCTTCGCCTTTGACCCGGATCTCGAAGGTTACGAGTATGACCCGGATCTCGCCAGGGATCTTTTGGCCGAGGCCGGCTACGAAGACGGTTTCGAGGTATCCATAATGACCAGCGAGAATCCCGAGTGGGGTTTGCCCATCGTCGAGGCGGTCATGCCCTACCTAAACGAGGTCGGGATCAGGCTCAAACCCGAGACCATGGACACGGGGGTTCTTTACGATAGGTTGCGAGCCGGCGAGTATGAAAGCTACATATACTCCACCGGAGGCGACGCCCATCCGGTCTCGTATCTGTGGCGTTTTCACTCGGATCTGGCCTCCGACACCAATCGTTACTGGAGCGAAGATCTGGATGCGGTTTTGAAGGAAGCCCGCAGCACCAGCGATGAAGACGAGATGGTTGCGCTGGTTCGGGAGGCCGATGCCAAGATATTGCGGGATGCACCGGTTTGGTTCTTCCACTACAATAAAGCCGTTACCATGCACTCCGATCGGGTAGCCGGACTGAAACCGGTACCCATAGACATGGCGTTACAGGATCTTTGGTCCGTGACCGTAGAACCCTGAGAAGCGAAGCGCGATAGAGGCATATTTCACGGTCCGGGAGATCCGTTGGGATCTCCCGGAGTCGCGAAGGGAGTGGTCCGGTGGGACGATACGCGATACGTCGGTTGCTACAGAGCATCCCGGTATTGATTGGCATCACAGTGATCGCCTTCATACTGATGGATATCGTGCCCGGCAGCGCAGTTTCGATGATGATGGATCCCCGGACCGCGCAGATGTCCCCTGAGGTCGAGGCGCGACTCATAGCCCACTACGGTTTGGATGATCCTGCGCCGCTGCGGTATGGGAAGTTCCTGCTGAACGCCCTACGGGGTGATTTGGGGTTCTCGCTTCGGTTTAATAGTCCCGTCACCTGGATCGTCGCCGAGCGGTTGCCTTCGACGGCGCTTCTCGCAGCCTCGGCCGGAACGCTGGCGGTGATCGTCGGTATCGCCCTCGGGA
>CAYLPL010000166.1:0-4034 GCA_964385545.1 uncultured Clostridia bacterium
CGGCCGGTGAACGTGGCGGGCGCCAGATTCCCGATCTCGATTTGGGTAACTCGCCGATAGAGCTTTCTTCTCCGCGGGTGGTTGGGCGCCACGTAGTCCTTACCACCAGCAACGGCACCGAGACCATCGCCCTCGCCCAGGATGCCCCCGCCATACTTTTGGGTTGTTTCAATAATATCGGGGCGCTAACGGATGCTTTGAAAGGGATGGAGATGCCCAAAGTGTTGGTGGCCTGCGCCGGCACTTGCGGCGGCCGTCGTATCACTCCCGAAGACGTGCTCTTCGCCGGGGAGTTGCTCCGGGGATTGAGCGATTCCTCCCGGAGATTGAGCGGCGGCGCCCAGGTTGCCCGCGATTACTCCAGGGCCCGGTACGGTGAGCTCGCGGACGTACTGCGGGAATCGCCCGCCGGACAGAGACTGCTCGACTCCGGCTACGCGGCGGACCTGGACTGGGCGGCCAGGAGGGATAGCGCCGGCATCGTCCCGGGAGGTCGTAGGGATGAGACCGCCGGCGCTCCGCCGCTTTTGGTCCCGTGGGAGGTGAGGTGATCCGTGTCCGTCGTGAGGTTGGCCCGAATAGCCCTGATGGTGGCGGCCACGGCAACGCTGTCCTTCGTGCGCATTCCCCTGCCGCTTTCACCCGTACCCATCACGGGACAGACTCTGGGTACCATGTTGGCCGGGGTTCTCCTCGGCCCCGGTGACGGGGCGATCAGCCAGGCGGTTTACGTCTTCTTGGGGGTGGTGGGACTTCCCCTGTTCGGAGGTCTCGCGGGACCGGGCGTGTTGCTCGGGCCCACGGGGGGATACTTGGTCGGGCTAATCGCGGGCGCCTGGATCGTCGGCTGGATTTCGGATCGGGGAGAGGGAGTTCTTCCCATTTTGGCCGGTTGCTTTCTCGGGGGAGTGGTGGCAGTGTACGTCCCCGGGATCCTATGGCTCTCTCGGATAACTCGAATGGGCCTGGGAGGGGCCTTTTTGGCGGGCGCCCTGCCGTACCTGCCCGGCGACCTGTTGAAGGTGTTGGCCACTTATCTCATGGCCGTACGGCTGGACTTCCTCCGTCGCTCCAGATTGCAGGACTAGTTTTGAGTAGATTGGCCACCATGCCTTCACCCCCGGCCGGGCGGCGATTTGTGGCTGGCACGTTTCCCCCGGAACCTCCTCTAATGATAACATGCTATGATGTGATGAGTTCTCGAGGGGGAGTATTATGAGCTCGAAGGATCGAGTGCGGCCCGGACGGCTTTGCGGGCGAAACGCAAAATCCCTGCGCGAACATCTTCGTTACTCGTGGATCATATTGGCCATAGCCCTTTTATTCTCTTTGCCCGCAATCGTCGGCGTGGACGTCGACGAGGACGTCGAAGAACGGGTTCCCCAGGCCAAAGATGTGACACCCGAGCAGTTACGATCGGGAGGATCGTTGCGTCTCGCCACCCCCGGTAGTCTCGAAACCTTCGACCCTCATCAGGCGACGAGTGCTCCGGAGCTTCTGATCGCCGGATCTGTCACCGACGGTCTGGTCTCCTACACGAGTTCCGATGGCGTGCGGGGCGCCGCCGCAGAGTCCTGGCAGTTCTCCGAAGACGGCATGAATCTGGAGATAACCCTTCGTCGTGGACTGCAGTTTTCCGATGGTACCTCCTGTGATGCCGAGGCGGCGGCGGCGAGTTTGCGACGCGCTCGAGAGGTAGGCCCTTCCGTCGTAGCCGGGGCCTGGCTTGCATCGGTGCGCGAGATCCGGGTCGTGGACGAATTGACCCTAGAATTGGAGCTTTGGTACCCAGATCCCAACCTCACTTTCAACCTGTCTCGGCCCGGAATGGGACTCGTCTCTCCCACCGCGGTGGAGGAGATGGACGAAGAGTTTCAGTTTGCCCCCGTCGGCCTGGGGCCTTATGAGTTCGCCTGGGAAGAAGGGCTTAAGAGGATCGACATTTTTGGTGGGAGCATCAACAATGACGAGGGGGATACTCAGGGACAGGCTATCGATACCGTTTCGGTGGGGCTCACGGCCGACCCCAATTATTACGGGGGATCGCCCAGTCTGGACTCTTTGATAGTGACGAATTTCCCCCCCGATACCGACCCGCAGGATCTGGTGAGGATGAACGTCGGACTGATAACCGAGGTGCCCTTGGGCTACGAGCCCCCGGAGGACTGGAGCGTCCTGAAAAGACCCAACCTGGATCATCACATACTGATGTACAACTTAGCCAGCCCCGTCCTATCGGACGAGAGAGCCCGCAGGGCGATTTCGGCCGCAGTGGACAAGGAAAGCATAGTCGATAGGGTGTTTTCGGGCGATGCGGAGTTGCTCGCTCCCTGTGAGGTACCCACGACCGGGGAGAGACGCGAGGTGCAAGACGAGGAAGGCAATGTGGAGCGGGGCCGTTCCCTGCTGGCGGACGCCGGCTTTTTGGCTCCGGAAGCGGGGGGTAACGCCGAATCCGAATCGGATGTGGAGCTTTTGATGATAAGCGATGACCATCCCGAAAGAGTGAAAGTTTCTCAGCTCATTGCCGAGCACATCGAGCTTTTGGGCATTTCCGTCCGGCTGGAAGTATTGGATCGCCCCGAGTACTATGAACGGATGCGATCGGGAGACTACGATCTATCGTACTGGGTGTTGGTACCGGAACTAGTGGATCCTCTGGCCTACACGGCCAACTTCCGAAGTGACAGCTACTGGAATGTATCCCAGATTTGGGATAATCCCGAAATGCGGGACCTGCAGGAAGAAATCGACGAGATACTGGTAGATGTCGCCGGTGTATACGACGGGGAGGAGCGAACGGAGCTGCTGGCAGATTTCGCTGAGCTGATTACGGAGAATCATCTGTACACCTCCCTTTGGAATACCTCGGTGAGGGGGCTCATAAGAAACGATGTCAGCGGTGTACGGGTACCCTACGGCAACGATTTCCACCTGGATCGCGCCAGGACGACCAATGGAGGCGATCGAGGTAGCTGAAGCGTCACACCTCAATTCTCTTCCAGGATCCGGAGCGGAAACGGACCGCAGCCAGGGCCGCGCGCACGAACCAGTCGGCGACCATGGCGTACCAGACGAACTCCAACCCCTTGCCAAAAACCCCTACGAATATGGTGGCCGGAAGCAGCCTGACCAACCAAATGCTACCGGTGGAGATGTAGAGCATAA
This sequence comes from uncultured Clostridia bacterium, assembly GCA_964385545.1. GTDB lineage: Bacteria > Bacillota > Sulfobacillia > SLMV01 > SLMV01 > CSSED11-154. The sequence goes on from CAYLPL010000166.1 coordinate 3,169, forward strand.
TGCGGGTGTCCCCGGCCCCTCGCAGGCCTCCAGCCATCACGAAGAAGGTCGTCATGGGTATCTGGGCCAGCGCGACGATGCGCAAGAGCCTGGCGCCGGTGGCGACCACCTCGGCATCATCGGTGAAAAGCCTCATCATAGGTTCCGGTATCGCCAGCATCAATAGGGCAGCACCCGTCGCTATCAGTGTGGTGATCTTCCACGTTGCCCAGGCACTTCTCTCGGCCATCTCACCATCACCGGCTCCCAGGTATTGTCCTACAAGGGTGGTGGCGGCGGTGGCAAACCCGAAGGCGGGCATGAAGGATATGGATTCCACGTTGACGGCCACGGTGTGAGCCGCGTAGGCCAGGGTACCCAGGCTGGAAACCACGCGCAGGAAGAATACCTGGCCCACCCGGCTTATGAACTGTTCCAAGGCCGCGGGCACTCCCACTCTGACTATGCGGGCTATCATGTCCCGTTCGAGTACCTTACCCTGGCTCCACGATATCCTTAGCGGTGAGGGTCCCCGGGTGATCATGATCAGCAATACGATACCTCCTGCGCTGCGGGCGAGCGTGGTGCCGAGGGCTGCTCCGCGCACGCCGAGGGAGGGAAAGCCGAAGGCCCCGAAGATGAATATGTAGTTCAGGATGGGGTTAAGCAGATTTACTCCGAGGTTGACCTTCATGGGTGTGAGGGTGTCTCCGGCTCCACGCAGGGCGGCAGATATGGAAAAGGAGGCCACCATAAAGACCACGCCCGGCAGTACCACTCGGACGTAACCTATGCCCAGACGCAATACGTCGGGCTGTGGACCCATTATACCGACGACCAGGTGCGCATACCGATATGCCAAGGCGCACACCACGGTCGCCAGCAGG
>CAYLPL010000167.1:0-4031 GCA_964385545.1 uncultured Clostridia bacterium
GTCAAGGGGCTTTCCCACTCCCTGGTTCGAGAGGGATATGTCGTGACCGCCGCCTACGCTGGGGATACGGGTCTTCGACTGGCGCGAGAGGATAGATTTGATTTAGTCATACTGGATCTCATGTTGCCGGGAAAAGACGGGCTGTCCGTTTGCACTGAAATCAGAAGATCTCCGGGTATCGAGTACCTGCCCATCATTATGCTGACGGCAAAAGCCGAAGACGTGGATAAAATTGTCGGTCTCGAACTCGGAGCGGACGATTACCTGGCAAAACCCTTCAATACCAGGGAACTGATCGCCAGGATTAAGGCCTTGCTGCGACGTACCGAACTAGCCGGACAAACGCGACGATCCACCCTGGAAATCGGCGATATCGTCATAGATCCAGAGGCCCGGAGCGTGGATATAGCCGGACGAAGGACCCCGGAACTGACCGCCAAGGAGTTCGATCTATTGTACCTCATGGCCCGACATCCCGGCCGGGTCTTCGAAAGGGAGCAGCTGCTCGATTTGGTCTGGGGAATAGAGCATTACGATACCCGCACCGTGGACGTATGCGTGGGTCGCGTTCGTAAGAAGATAGAGAAGGATCCCTCCAATCCCCTATATTTGTTGACTCGATGGGGCATAGGTTATTCCTTCACCGCGAAACGAGGATGATGATGCTACAATCTCTCAAGACTCGCCTGATCGTGAGCTACTTCGCGACCATCTTCGTCGCCATACTCTTGGCGGGTACCATGGTCTTGTCGCACATGAGGACTAGTCTCGAGGAAGAGAAGAGCTCAGCTCTAATAATGTCTGCCAACCTGGCCGCCAATGCCATCTCGGGACCGATAGATACCTCCAACGAAGGCGAGCTGCGACAGGCCAGCCGCGAAATGACCGAGGGAACCGGTGCGAGGGTGCTCTACCTCGATCGCCGCGGACGCGTAGTGGCCGACGGATTCGGGGAGATGCAGGGGATAAAGATACGCGATGCCACCGCCTCCTCGGCCCTGGAGGGTGCCTCCAGCGACAGGATAGTGGTCGCCGAAAACTCCAGCGTGATGTACGCCGCGGTTCCCATATACAGGGCCGACGACGTGGTCGGGGCGGCATTTCTTTCCGCGGATATGAGTTCGGTATTTCAGGGGTTGGAGACTACGCGGCTGTTTTTGCTGTGGGGCGCGGTGGTGGGAGGAGTGGTCGCCGGGGTCCTGGGGTATGCCTTTGCCTCCTCCCTGACGCGGCCACTTCGCCAGCTGGCACGCGGAGCGAGTCGATTGGCCGAGGGGAGACTCGATTGGGATGTGGACACCACCGCCTCCTCAGGCGAAGTAGGGGAACTCGCGGGGGCCTTCCAACACATGCTGGACTCCCTTAGGCGAGAGGATCGCATACGCCGGATGTTCGTCGACAACGCCTCGCATGAGATACGTTCTCCCTTGGCCTCGATTCGTGCACTGGTGCAGGGGTTGATGGATGATCCCGATCCCGATCCCGAAATGCGGCGGGATTTTCTCGAGCATATCGACCGCGAGATCGACCGCTTGGATGACTTGGCCCGAAGTCTCACCCACCTGAGTGCATCTCAAATGCTGCGCACCGGCTTCGTGAAGACGCGGACCGACATGCGACGTTTGGTGGGAGCGGTAATGTATGAGGTATCCGACCGCATTCGCGACAAGGGAGTGAACGTGGAGGTCGTCGGTAATTCGAAGTGGCCGGTGCAAGCCGACTGGATAGAAGTTGCGTTACAAAACCTCGTGCAAAACGCTCTCAAATACGTTCCCTCGCCTGGTGGGGAGATCCGGGTGGAGATCTCCGAGCGTGACGATCGACTGGTTATCCACGTCGACGACAATGGCCCGGGAATACCCTCCGCAGATCAGCCGCATATCTTCGAACGCTTTTATCGCGTGGATAAGGCTCGGGATCGGCGCACCGGGGGCTCCGGATTGGGACTGTCCATCGTGAAGCAAGTAGTCGAGGCCCATGGTGGAGAGATCGAGGTGACGAGTGCGCCGGGTTCTGGCACTCGTTTTACCATGGTGCTTCCCGCTTCCGGAAGGTAAGGAGCAAAGATGCCTTCGGTGGCCGGTGGGAGCTAAGAACCTGGAGGCGATGCATTATTTGGCCAGATGAGGGAAATGAAAGGTATGTGAGAGGCCTCCCTCCGGCCCGACAGGATCGCGCGGGCGGGAACGGGTGATTGGAGGTAGCGACCGATGAGGTTTTACAACGGTCTACTGTCGGTGAGTCTCGCAATTCTGTTTCTCTTGATCGGCGCTGTCACTGCGGTGGCGTCGTCGGAACCGGATACTTCGGACAGGGCGGCGGTATTGTACGAGCTCGAATTGTTTCTCGGCGTTGATCCCGATACCTTCGTTCCCGACCTACAGAGCGCCACGGATCGGGCGGCCGCCATGGTGATGATCGCCCGTGCCCTGGGTTGGACCCAGGCCCCGGATTGGGAAGACACCGCAACCAGTGATTTCGTTGACGTTCCCCGCTGGGCTGAACCGCACGTGGCCTATGCTTCAGAAAAGGGTGTCACCGTAGGTGTCGGCGATAATCTCTTCGGTAACGATATGCCGGTAACTGACCGGCAGATGCAAACCTGGTTCGATCGCGCGCTGGGATACGGGGACACTTGGGAGAACAATGTGCCCCTGGATAATTCCATGCCCCTGATCCGGGGCGATCTGGTGGATGCCACCTGGGATGCCCTAATGCGAGTCCCAGCAGGCGAGACGGATACTTTGATCGAGATCATGGTGCGCGAAGATCAGATCCGTCGTTCTATTGCGCGCGATGGAGGCCTCCTACCCGAGAATTACCTGCCCGGGGAAGAGGCCGGATCCACCGTACCGGAGGGCCCCGATGTCCGCGAGGGTGTCATCGAGATCGAGGGGATGGAAGAGACGACGACCTACTACCGACACCACTTGGAAGCCTTACACGTGGTGACTTACGTGCCGCAGGATATCGAGGTGACCACCGACCACAACGAAGGGGCAGACGTCGTCTCCATGCACACTGCCTTCGGAGGGATTCATCGCGAGGACGTTCACCTGACCTTCACGCTTTACGATACTGCCCGGGGATTGGAGGACATCGTGGATGCCGAACGAACTCGCCTGGAAACGGAGGGCTACGATGTCACGGGGGTTTTCGGGATCTCCCGCGCCTACCCGTGGGCGAAGTTGGAGATGGTCGTGCAGAGGATATCGGGTGGAGATCATTACGTCGGGCGCCTTGCCTTCGGCAAAAGGGGAGAGCGCGTGCTATCGGTTATGACCCATATGCCCATCGAGTTCGGTGACGGAGTGCAACCGCGTTTCCGCAGTGTCCTCGAGGCGACGCGATGGTATTTCCCGGACGAATAGATTGATGGCCGCCATGGCCGGCGGGTACTCCGACTACACACCGCTCTCGCCGCAGGAGCATAACCGGCCCGAATGCCTTGCTTTTGGGATTGTGACACCAGCGACAATCCAGGGGGCACCCTTTAAGCAGACCGTGGTACGGATGCCCGGTCCATCGTGGATGCAGTAGCTATGGATCTTGAAGATGGTTCCCTCGACCACTACGTTACCTCGCGGGTGATGCGATTGGTTAAATCGTCTCACGCTTTGTGACCTAAAAACGTTCGATCCCAAGCTCCTCCGGGCCCGTGGGTCCGGAGGCGAAGACATCTGGGCGAGGCGGCACGCGCGGGATCAAGTGACCTCCCTAAAGCTGGTAACCGTATTCCGCGGAATCTACCGAACAGCCTATTATCGCCGGCCCCGCTTCCTCGAGGGCTCGGGTGAGTGCCCGCTGGAATTGTTCCTCCGATGTGACGTGATACCCGGACACCCCGAAGCCCCGTGCCAATGCCACGTAATCCTTTTTGCCCATGTGTACTCCTGCGGGTGCGAAATCTCTCCGCCGTTGCTTTATCTCGATCAGGCTGAGGGCACAATCGGAGAAGACCACGACTATCACCGGAAGGTCCAAACGTGCCGCCGTCTCCATTTCATGCATGGTCATGGAGAATCCTCCGT
>CAYLPL010000168.1:0-4012 GCA_964385545.1 uncultured Clostridia bacterium
AACCCACGACAACCGCCGAATGACCCCGTTTCCCGTTTACATGGACAGCGCCAGGGGGGCGAGGAAGTGGGATGTCGACGGTAACGAGTACGTGGACTTCGTCATGGGACACGGCTCCCTGATCTTGGGCCATCTCGACGAAGACGTGGTCACCGCCGTCAAGGAGCAGATGGACCGGGGTACGCACCTGGGAGCAAGTCACGAAAAGGAGATCCGCTGGGCCCAAAAGGTCACGGCGATGGTACCGGGAGCCGATCGCGTCCGATTCACGTCTTCGGGCACCGAGGCGACCATGCTGGCTTTGCGACTGGCCAGGACTTACACCGGCAACGATAAAATAGTGAGGTTTTACGGCAACTTCCACGGCTGGCACGATTATCTCATTTCCGGGAATAAACCGCCCTTCTCCTTGCCGTCTTCTGCCGGGCTGCCCCAGGAAATGGGAGATCTCGCCATAAACCTGAGGGCCGGAGACATCGAGGCGGTTCGCGCGGTACTGAATCACGAAGATGTCGCCGCGGTCATCATTGAACCCACCGGCGGCACCCAGGGTAAGGCCCCGGTGGCACCGGAGTTCGTGCGCGAGCTGCGCGACTTGACCATAAGGCGCGGCGTCCTCCTGATCTTCGACGAGGTGGTGACGGGCTTCCGCGTTTCTCCTAGCGGGGCCGCGGGATCGCTCGGCGTGTATCCCGACCTGACCGCCCTGGGCAAGATAGTGGCCGGGGGACTGCCGGGTGGCGCCGTGGCGGGTCGAGAATCGGTGATGTCGCCTCTCGAGTTTAGTGGTGACATCGGCCGTGATCGGTACTCCCGGGTCGCCCACCCCGGTACCTTCAACGCCAACCCGGTCAGCGCGACCGCCGCACTCGCCTGCCTGTCCAAGTTGGAAGATGGCTCGGCACAGGAATATTGTGACAGGCTGGCCGACCGCTTCCGGGAGGGTGCCAACCGCCTGCTGGAGGAGAGGGATATGCCGGGTTGCGTTTACGGTGTCTCCTCGATGATCCATCTGGCCGTGGGTGCGGACATTCCGCGGGTGAAGCGTCCGGAGGAGCTGGTCAATTACGATCCCTCCACGCTCATAAGAGGTATGGGCGAGATACTGCTACCCTTCCGACGGGCCACGATCAATCGCGGGGTCGACTTCATGGGACCCACCGGATTCACCTCCACGGCTCACACGGAGGAGGATATCGACTTCGCCCTGGAAGCCTTCGCCGGCGCGCTGGATGATCTAAAGGACGAGAGAATCATCTGAGGTGGCGGGCGTTCTTCGTGTTCGATGAAGGAGGGGGTTCGCGATCGCGAACCCCCTCCAGTTGATTATTGCGAATTGATCGCCGGTTTGAATCGGTCAGTCTTGCAGCGGTGAATCCTCGAAGTATCCGTACCTCCCGATGACCTCCATTACCTTGTCCCTTCCGGCGCTGAGTCGCTCGAGTTGTTCATCGTCGAGCTCGAAGCGGGAGGGGTCTTCGTCCAGGACCTCCGAGAGGGGCAATATGCGGTGTTGCCTGTCGCGCTGCACCCAGGTTATCTCGAAGTCTACGTCGCTTATGGCGGTCTCACCGGTATCCATATCCTTGGTTATTTCGAAGTAGATGAGGTTACCGTATTCCACCAGTTCCGTTGGGTTCGACGGGTAGTTTTGGTTGGATAGGAAATTGCCCATGGAGTAGGTTACCAAAGTTGGCCTTTCCGATCCGTCTTCTTCCTCGGTAAAAAACCACTCCAGGGGTTGTACCACGTGGGGGTGGCCGCCCAGTATGAGATCGGCTCCACCCTCGGCCACTCGCTTCGCGACATCACGGTAGTGGGGCGGGGGGTCGGTGACGTACATCTCACCCCAGTGCATGGCGACGATCACCATGTCCGCACCGGCATCGCGGGCGCGGTCTATGTCTGCGAGGATGGGGTCGACCGTATTGAAGTAATCGATATAGTTGACCGCGTATTCGTGACCCTCGGGGACGGGTATGGCGTTGGTGCTGAAGGTCCACGAGAGAAAGGCCAATTCGACCCCATCTACCTCCACGATGAGCGGAGTCTGCTGTTCCTCTTCGTCGAGATAAGTACCGAAGGTCTGCATGCCGGTATCGCGTACCGTCTCCAGCGTTTGCTCTAATCCCCGGAGTCCGCGATCGAGGGAGTGATTGTTGGCGGTGGCGACGAGATCGAACCCGGCCTCCCGCAGGGCCTGGGAAAACTCTCCGGGGGCGTTGAAGCAAGGGTAGCCGGTGTACCCCTGGTAGCCCAGAAAACTTATGTCGGGGCCCGCCTGGGCGGTCTCGAGGTCACCCACGACCAGGTCGGCTTCCTTTAGGTGAGGCGCGATGGCCTCGAAGCTCGGGGAGAAATCGTATTCACCCTGGGCGTCGCGGGCTCCCCGTATCTGGGGCTCGTGGGCGGTGATGTCGCCCGCAGAGGCCAAGACGATGCTTCGTACATCGGGTTCTGGTTCTGGTTCAGGCTCCGGCTCGGGTTCTGGTTCTGGTTCTGGTTCGGGCTCCGGCTCGGGTTCTCCCTCGTCGGGTTTGTCGGAACCTGCGTCGTCTTCGCCCTCTTCTTCGGGGTTGTCTCCGGCGAGGCCGGGTAATTCGGCGCACCCCGCACTGTAAAAGGAGAAGGCCAAGAGTATTATGAGCATCATAGCGATGAGGTAGCGTCGCATCGTATCCCTCCGTCGTCATATTACATATCCCGGCACCCGTACGATGCGGGACTCGCTTCATACTATACACCTTTTGCGGCGCAGGGCCGCAATATCACCTGGGGTAAAACCCGCCGGGCATTCCCCTCCTTATCCCGAGGAAATGCTGACTCCATCGAGGGCGACGTGGGGGAAGAGGGTCGAGTGCCGCAGCTCGCGCTCTTGTGACATGCCGATCAACCCATCCTTCAGTGCCTCGAAGACATCCACATAAAGCATGCAGTCCTTGACGCGGCCGAGTATTTGCCCGCGGGATATGCGGTAGCCCAGGTTGACGTTACCGCTGACGCGTCCGGCGTAGGGGTTGCCGCCCCATGCCCCCATCAGAGAGAGGACCAGCAGACCGTCCGGGAGAGATTCCTTCAACTCGCGGACCGAGGCATCTCCGCCACCAATCACCAGATTGCTCGGTGCGATGGCAGGCAGCGAGCCAGTGCTGCCGCGAAATCCGTTGCCGGTCGGCGACATGTCTAGTCTTCGTGCCGTCTTGAGATCCAAAAGGTAGTTGCGCAAGACCCCATCTTCCAATATGGGCGTGGTCTGCGAGGGAACGCCTTCGTCGTCGGAAGGCGCGCTGGCTGCCCCGTCTGGCAGGATCCCGTCGTCCACCAGGTTCAGCCGCTCGTCGAAGAGCCTCTCACCCATCGCGTCGCGCCAGGGGGAGATCCCTCGATCGACGGCGTCGCCGTCGCTGCAGGCGAGAAGGGGGCGGAGTATGTCACCCAGCGCCATGGGCGCGAATATCACGGGATAGGTCCCGTCCTCCATGCGCACGGTCCGTGAGGCCGATCGTATCTGCCACAGGACCGATTCCAATACTTCATCGGCATCTCTTACGATTTGGTGGCCCCCGGTAGAATCGCCGGTATGCAAAAGACCGTCGTCGCCGACTACGGTGGCCTGACACCCCACGCCGTGGGAAGTGCTGGACTGCAAAAGATCTAACCCGGCGGTGTTCATCAGGCGAACGGTCCCCGTCCCCCGGCTTACCGATACTCCTACCTGGGCGTCAGGGATGGCCGATCGTATTCCCTCGACGAGGCCTTTGCCCATCCCTACCATCTCCGATGCGGGGAGGTCAGCAACCCTCTCGTCGTAGGTATCGACCTCTGGGTACCGGCCACCGGTGGGAAACTCGAACTCAGCCGCGGAACCAAATCGGGCGACCGCGCGGGCCTTGTCCACGAGATTCCTTCCTGCGCCCGGTCCTGTCGCCGCGGCGAATCCCACGCGCCCGTTCTCTACCCACCTTACGGCAAAGCCGCGACGGGTGGAGGCTTTCACCATCTTGATCTCGCT
>CAYLPL010000169.1:0-3925 GCA_964385545.1 uncultured Clostridia bacterium
CTTCGGGGGATCATCTACCGAGATCCTAAGGGCATGATCAACGCCGGCGGCGTCGCAATTCTCTCATAATCCCCCGGAAATCCCCGCCGCAGGCACGGAGCGCGATCAGACTATGAAACCAAAGGTCAGCCACCTCGGCTTCCATATTCTCCCTATCCATAGCCCCCGCCAGCATCACCTCGGTGGCTTCTTCGCCGACTTTGCGTAACACTCCCTCCAACGATCCCCCGAGCAAACCCGCTCCGTAGGAACCGCGACGCGGATTCCTTTCCCGCTCGGCGATCACCTCTCCGAGCTCGGAGACGATCCCCCCTCCCACGTACCCGTGGGGACTCCCGGAGAGTGTACGCCAAAAGCAACTTCGAGCGCCGGTATGACAGGCGGGTCCCGCGGGTACGACGGAATAGACCAAAGCGTCGGCATCGCAGTCTACCGCTACCGCGACCACCTCCATCACATTACCAGAAGTGGCACCCTTGTCCCATATCTCCCCCCGGCTCCTGCTGTAGAAATGGGCTCGCCCGGCATCCAGGGTAAGGCTGAGGGCCTCACGGTTGGCGTAGGCGAGCATGAGTATCTCCCCGGTGGCATCGTCCTGGACTACCACCGGTACCAGACCGCGCTCGTCAAATTGCAAATCCTCCATTTTCACGCTCAAAGCCGCACCTCTATTCCTCGATCAGCCAGATATCTCTTAACATCGTCGATACTATAGTCGCCATAATGGAAAATCGAGGCTGCCAGGGCGGCATCGGCGCCCGCCTTGAAGGCATTAAGCATATCTTCGGGACTTCCCGCACCACCAGAGGCAATGATCGGCACATTTACCCTTTCGCACAGGGCCCCAAGAAGGGGTAGATCGTAACCAGACACCGTACCGTCCCTGTCCATACTGGTGACCAGCAGTTCGCCGGCCCCCAGGCTAACCGCTCTCTCGGCCCATTCCAAAGCATCGAGCCCGGTACCTTCGCGACCTCCCTTTACAAACACCTCCCATGTTCCATCAGCCCTTCGGCGCACATCAATCGCCACCACCACGCACTGTACCCCGAAACGGCTCGCAGATCGCGCGATGAGTTCAGGGTCGGCCACCGCGGCCGAATTCATCGACACCTTGTCCGCGCCGGCCCTCAAGGCCGCCCGCGCATCGTCATCGCTGCGAATACCTCCTCCGACGGTCAGGGGGATAAATACGTTACGGGATATCCGTCGGACCAGATCCAGCACGGTGGCCCGCCCGTCAGAGGTTGCCGTTATGTCGAGGAAAACCAGTTCGTCGGCGCCGGCCTCGGAATAGGCTTCGGCCAGCTCAACCGGGTCTCCGGCATCCCGCAGTTTTACGAAGTTGACACCTTTGACGACGCGACCTCCGGTGACGTCCAAACAGGGGATTATTCTCTTCGTCAACATTCGAGCTCCTCCCTAATCGCCATTTGAGCTTGGGCGATGTCGAGATTGCCGACGTACAACGCGCGCCCGATCACAACCCCGATTAATCCAGGATACACAGCTGCCGTTCGCGCCAACCGACGAACATCCTCGATGCCGCCAACGCCTCCAGATGCTATGACCTCGATGCCGGTCTCCAAAATCCCTTCCAATAATTCGGTGTTAGGTCCCTCCAGCGTACCGTCGCGCGCAATATCCGTGACCAACACGCGCCGTCCGCCCTCGGAAAGAATCTCGGCCGCCATCTCATCTGCGCGAATGTCCGTTTGCTCGATCCAACCGCGGGTCGCCACGAAACCATCGCGACAATCCAAACCCACGACTACCGCTTCTTTGAAATGCTCCAAGAGACGGCGTCGCAGGCTTGGCAACTCCACCGCAGAGGTTCCCACGACTACCCGCCGCACGCCTTGGGAGAGGAGCGTGCTCACGTCTTCGTAGTTGCGTATACCTCCCCCGACCTGAAGCGGTATCCCCTGCCCCGCCATCCTGGCGATGGGTGATGCGTTGGGCCGAGAACCGTGGCGCGCCCCGTCGAGGTCTACCACGTGGACCAGCGGCGCGCCGGATCTCCACCATCTCTCGGCCACGGCCACGGGGTCGTCCGAGAAGACCTCTTCGCGCGAGAAATCCCCTCGCAGCAATCGCACACACCGTCCCCCGCGAATGTCCACCGCCGGATAGATCTCCATCAGAGCCACACCCCGCTTTCGCGGGTTGCGTCGACACCGCGCGCGAAATTGTCCAAAAACTTCAAACCCACCGGTCCACTCTTTTCCGGGTGAAACTGCGTACCGAGCACGTTCCCCCGAGTCACCACCGCCGCCACGCGACTGCGCCCATAATGACACGTCGCCATGACGGCCTCGGGATCCTCTTCAGCATCCAGGAAAAAGGAATGTACGAAATAGAAATGGGAGCCCGAAGGAATCCCAAAAAAGAGGGGAGAAGATCGCTCGGTATCTACCGTATTCCATCCCATATGCGGGACCTTAGCATCTCCCGGCAGGCGACGTAGTCTTCCGCGCACTACTCCAAACCCCGGCCAGTTCCTCGCACCTTCGTCGCTCCCCAGACATAGCAGCTGCATGCCCAGGCATATGCCCAAAAGCGGTGTCCCCTCGTCCATCGCCGCCCGCAACGCATCGGTAAAGCCACCGCTATACAAGGCCTCCGCCGCCCGATCGAAGGAGCCTACCCCGGGCAAAACTATCCCTGCGGCCCCGCGCAGATCATCCGGGGATTCCGCCAGCAGCGTCTCGTGACCGAGCTTCACGAAGGCGTTGAAGACACTGCCGAGATTGTTGATCCCATAATCCACGACCACCAGTGCTCCACCCATCTATCTCGGCCTCTCCAGGTTCCCCTTGGTGGAGGAGGCGCCCCCGGGATGTTCAGCAACCGCACTTCGCAATGCCAAACCCAGCGACTTAAAACAGGCTTCGAGGATGTGGTGCGCATTGTGCCCCGCCGTCTGCTCCACATGCAAAGTCATGCCCGCGTTATGGGTGAGGGCTCGCAAGAAATCCTCGGCATTCTCGGTGTGGAAATCACCGAATTGACGCGGCGGTGGATCCAACCTGTAGGCGAGGTAGGACCGACCTGCGAAATCCAGCGATACCATCACCGCGGCCTCATCCATGGGCAAGATGGCCCACCCGGATCTCGCGGGATGCTCTGGCCTGCCTTCCGAGAGCACTCTTCCCAGGACTATACCCACGTCTTCTGCCAGGTGATGCGCATCGATTTCCACATCTCCACGGGCTTTAATCCTAAGATCAAATCCGCCGTGAAATGCCATGGCCTTTAGCATGTGATCGAAAAATGGTACACCCGTATCCACGTCGGGCGTGCCAAAACCGTCGGTTTCCCAACATACTTTGACCTCGGTTTCGCTGGTCTTGCGTTCATCGCAAACGCGCATCGCTTCGGGCCCCCAATCTCTCTACCGTTTTCAAGAACTCTTCGTTCTCCCCAGGCAACCCCACGGACACTCGAAGATAATCGTCAAGTTCCGGCGCAGAATCGAAACGCCGGATCGATATTCCTTCGGCCAAGAGTGCTCGCCAAAGACTCTCCGCCGACATACCGAACTTCTCGCGTTCCACGCGGAACAGGACGAAACTGGCGTCGCTGGGATAAGGGATAATCCCGGCCACGGCGTCCAGCCCAGAATATACCCTCTCCCGCCACCGGAGAACCGGCTCCACCGAAGCGAGCTGATCTGTTCGGTTCTCCAGCACGACGCGGGCTGCAACCTGACTATAAATGCCAACGTTGGAGGGTGCCCGGGCTGCATCGATCAACCCGGCAGCGTCGGGATGCGCGACGCAATAGCCCACGCGCACACCAGCCAGGCCGAAGGCCTTGGAGAGGGTGCGCAGCACTACGACCCTCGGATCGTCCGAGACCAACTCGAGGTAGCTACGCCCCCCGAATTCACCGTAAGCCTCGTCGATAACCAGGGCGAGAGGTC
>CAYLPL010000170.1:0-3883 GCA_964385545.1 uncultured Clostridia bacterium
GCCCCTTGATCGCCAAAGAGCACCACGAGCGGATAGATGGGTCTGGTTATCCCGACGGAAAATGCGAGGGGCAGATCGGACAGTTGGCGAAGATAGTCGCCGTCGCCGACGTATACGATGCCATGACCAGCGACAGGGTCTACCGGGAGAAGATGAAACCTTGTGAGGCTATTAGGGTCCTGGAAAATCTTGCCGGGAATAAACTCGATCCCGTGGTCACCGACGCACTGATGGAGAGGCTAGCGCATTATCCGGTGGGAACCCGTCTCTTACTCGGTACCGGCGAGTTGGCTGTTGTGTGCGCCCAGAATCCCTCTCGGGCCCGCCGCCCGCGGGTGAGAATTGTCGCGGATGGAGACTGGAATCCCCTTTCCCCCCGAGAACAAAGCGAAGTCGAGCTCGCCGAGCGGGGGGATGTGGAAATCGAATCGGTCCTCGACGATTACCCCCAGCAGATGAAGGCGGCACTGAACTCGCTTCGATCGTGACCATCTCAACCACATTATTGCTCCCCCGGCGCGAAACGCGCTCCTTTGGAGGAGCCGGGGGTCCCACATCGAAACCCTTGGGGTGAGGGCGAGGAAGGTGGTCCCCTATTCCTCCAGGGGAATAATGCCCGGAGGATGTTCACTTCCATTGCCGCGAGGGTTTTTGGGTGCGTTGTCATGCAGTAGTGATTATCTTAAGATTTGGATAGATGATGACCGAGAGGATGATTGTCCATGATGAAGGCCAATCGCTGCCAGATATGCGGAGAAACCTACCTGGGTGCCGAAGTGCCGGATCGTTGCCCCTTCTGTGGAGCCCACCGGGATCACATCAAGCGGGCATCCGAGTGGATAGACTACGGACAGATTGAGCTTACCGAACAAAGCAAAAAAGACTGCGAGAAGGCTCTGGATCTGGAGATGGATAACAAAGCGTTTTACGCCTGCGCCGCCTCCAAGGCCAAGGATGAGATTGTCAAGGCTTTCTTTAAACGTCTCTCCAAGCAGGAAGGTGAACATGCAGAGCTAATCGCGGAAATGATGGGGATCGAGGAGCCCGACGATCCCGATGTGGATTGCAGCGAAGATGAAGCCGAGAACATGAAAGAAGCCCACGGTCGCGAGTCGCGGGCAATTCGCTTCTACCAGCAGGTCGCTGGCCGTGCTCCGGAAGCCAGGATGCAGGAAGTATTCCGGGCGCTTACTGACATCGAATCCGAGCACCTGATCGTGAGTAACGTGTATCGCTAAAGCGCAAAACCCTGCCCCGAAGGCAACTCCGGGGCAGGGTTAAGATCTGAGGATAGGCACCTTGGGCCATACGGCATTACGTTGATCGACGAACGGGAGCATCCGTGAGGTGACGGGGAGGGTCAGGACGGTGCCGGATAACCGCCCTATCCGGGTAGATACGTGGGCTTTCGGGGGTTGGGAATGATCGCGGATGCTGCCGGCACAATTGAGCTCGTAGCTTGGGGCATACTGACCCTCGCGATTTATCTTGTGGCCGGTCGTCTCGCGGACAAAATGGCGACCCGGATGGAGGGGCAGCCGCCCGAGAGAATCGTCGGCCTCCTGACCGATCATCTGTTGTTGCGGGTTTTCTCCTGGTTTCTGCGTTTACTTCGAATCGTGGTCTGGATCTTCTACGCGTTGATCTTGTTGCGATCCTTCGACATTTCGTCGAGTTTGATGGATTCGATTTTCGACGCCCTCGGTTTCGTCCTCGACTCTCTGAGGGACATGTTTACCCGGACTCTCTTTTCCTTGGGCGAGCAGCCCATCAGTCTCAGTTTTCTCGTAACCCTTATCTTCATATTGATCGCCGTTTCGCTGGGGGCTACCGCGGTGCGCAGAGGTATACGCCGCCACCTTCTGAGTCGTCTCGGCCTAGAATTGGGACTTCAGGAAGCCCTGGCCACGGCGACGGGTTACGTCTTCCTCCTTTTGGGCGGTTTGATCGCCCTGGATCTGGTCGGCCTGGATCTCAGTACCCTGGCCATTATAGCCGGGGCACTCAGTATCGGTATCGGATTCGGTCTGCAAAACATCGCCAACAACTTCATATCGGGGCTGATACTCCTCGCCGAGAGACCCGTGAAGGTGGGAGACCGCATAGAGGTGGAGGGCGTCCAGGGAGAGGTTACGCGCATATCGGCTCGCAGTACCATCGTTCGTACCAATGACAATATCGACATCATTGTCCCTAACTCGCAGCTAGTATCGGAGCAGGTTATCAACTGGAGCCAGAGTGATCGACGCATTAGATTCAACATACCGGTAGGGGTCGCCTACGGGACCGATGTGCAGCTTGCAATGAAACTGATGGAAGAGGCCGGCAGTGAAATCGACGAGGTCCTAAAGAAACCGGCGCCGGCCGCCCGTTTCCTGGAGTTCGGCGACAGCGCCTTGGAGTTAGATCTTAGGGTGTGGACTGTCAAACGCCTGCACACCCGGGCTCGTTTGGTCAGCGATATCAACTGTGCCATTTACCGCAAGTTTACCGAAAACGACATATCTATACCGTTCCCCCAAAGAGAAATTAACGTAAAATCCTGGCCCGATTCCCCGGCCTCATTCGTCCAACTGGATTCGGATGCCTCCGATGATGCTGGCGACGATATTGTATATTAGGGCGGTGAGTGCCGCCATCAATCCCGCCAGCACACCCGCGAGAAGGCCCCCGAGAAGTCCCGCCGTGGGACCTCCCAGCGGGAATCCCCCTCGCGTGCTAGCTAAGAGACCTCCCAAAAGTCCCAGGGCCATTCCCATCAGGGCGTACGCAGCGGTTATTACCTTAAAGACGGAACCCGGAGATATGCGCCTGATTTCCACGTTCGACACCTCCGATCGGTTGTAGTCGCAGCCTAATCCTATCTCATATCCTGAGCCGCGACGATACCCCTTGTGAACGGCGACGGCGCCGTTTAGCATAGAATCTGGACGGAAGACGACATTTGTCCCGTCGGTGGTCTTGAGAACGGAGGAGATTCCCGGTGAGGACTGTATTGATCCCGATTACCATGCTGCTGGTGGCTTTCGTTTTGGTAGGCTGCGGCGATTCCTTCGCGGCGGATCACGAGGAATTCCGAAGCGTTGAACTCGACGAAGCTGACAGGGTGAGGACCGAAATCGATCTCGGAGTGGGACAAATTTGGCTCGTCGGTGGTGGACGATCGCTCCTGGACGCTCGTTTTCTATACAACGAGGAGTCGATGAGACCGAAGATGATCTATGATGTCGTCGCAGACGTGGGTAATCTGAACATATCTCAACCCCGGGCCGAGAGTCTCAGGGGCTTCACGAATGTAACCTACCGGTGGGATCTACGCCTGGGATCGGAAGTCTTCTTTGAGTCCATCGATCTAGATGTGGGCGTGGGAACGGCGGATCTTTACTTTGGTGGTGTCGATGCGGATACCCTGGACCTACATCTTGGAGTGGGAGATATGCAGGTAGACCTCACCGGCCCCAGAAGTCGCGACCTTCGGGCGCATATCGAGGGAGGCGTGGGACGCTGCGTCATCATCGTACCGGATGACGTGGGTGTAAGGCTCGAGGCCCAGCGGGGAGTGACGCATCTCGAGGTGGATGGACTCCGTCGTGGCGACGGCTTCTATTTCAACGACGCCTACGGGGAAACCGATGTCGAGATGAGGATTTCGGTGAACCTCGGGGTCGGTCAGATCGTCATCCGGTCGGGATCATAGCTAGCACGCCGACCGGATGAACTCGAGTTCAACTTCAACGGACTCCGCCTCCGCCTCCCCCGGAGAATCCGCCTCCTCCGCCGCCGGAGAAACCGCCTCCCCCTCCGGAACCGGAGGAAACCGGCGACATCGCGGCCCTTATCGATCCCTGCAGATTCTCGGTCAGGTTCGTGAGACCGCCGGAAA
>CAYLPL010000171.1:0-3828 GCA_964385545.1 uncultured Clostridia bacterium
GGCGCGGCCTGGAGCGGGAGGCCGTGGACAGCGGCATCAAAAGGGAGGGGGGGAGGACCCGGTTGCTGTGCGGCCGGTCCGGGCGGACTACGGTGGCGGAGGGCAGGGAACTCACCGAGGTTCGGTGGGTCATAGGGCGAGGGGGTGCTCTGACTCGCCTGCCCGGAGGCGAGGCTATGCTCGAGGATGCCCTGGCCCGGCCCGCCCCCGACGGATTGTACCCTCGCCAGGCGCGGGTCTTGATCGATTCCGATTACATCATGGCCGCGGCGGGAATGCTATCCCGTGTCGACGGTGATGCGGCCGCTACCTTGCTTCGCTCATCGTTGGGAATGGAGGAATGAATCCCGTGAGCAATCCCCGCGTAGAAATTGATCTGGATCGATTGCGCGAAAATGGCGAGGCGGTTTTGCGGGCGTGCTACGGTCGGGAGATTGAACCGACGGTGGTCACCAAAGTAGTCTCCGCCCATCCCGAGATCGTCAGGTGTTTGAGGGACCTGGGATTTCGGAGCATGGCCGATTCCCGGCTCGATAATCTCCGAAGTCTTCGGGAATCGGTGCCCGAGGTGAAGTTGGAGCTTCTTCGCTTGCCCATGCTTTCGAGGGTCCGCGAAGTGGTAGATGTGGCCGACGTGAGTCTAAATAGCGAAATCACCACCCTGAGGGCCCTAGATGGCGCCGCGGGAGAACTCGGCACCCGTCACGGCGTCATACTGATGATTGATGTCGGCGATTTGCGTGAGGGCATGTGGCCCGACGAAATAGGGAGCTTCGGCGAAGCCTGTCGTCACCTGCGAAACGTCGATGTGGTGGGGGTGGGAACCAACCTAGCATGCTACGGGGGAGTCATTCCCGACGCCGATAACATGGCCCGGTTGATCAAGGCCAAATCGGTTCTCGAGGCAGTTATGGGCACGAGGATTCCCATGGTCTCCGGTGGTAATTCCGCAAATTGGTCCATGCTCGAGGCGGGGGAGATGCCGCCGGAGGTGAACAACCTCCGCCTGGGCGAGGTGGTGTTCCTGGGAATCGAGAGTATCGAGCGACGACCCGTCGAAGGAATGCACAGGGATGTCTTCACCCTGGTGGCGGAAGTCATAGAGATTAGAGAAAAGCCGTCGATGCCCCTGGGCAAAACGGGGCAGGATGCCTTCGGACGGATACCGCATTTCGAAGACAGGGGAAGGCGGCTTCGGGCCATCGCCGCGGTGGGACGGGCCGATGTGAGCCCGGAGGGTTTGATTCCGGAAGACCCCGGGATAGAGATACTTGGAGCATCCTCGGATCATCTGATCCTGGACGTGGAGATGGCGGAGGAGCCACCCCGAACGGGGGAGGAGCTGAGGTTCGGTGTGCGAAGCTACGAGGCCCTGCTCCGATCCTTCATGTCGGATTACGTGGATAAATGGGTGAAGGGGGCCTGAGGGCCCCCGGCGGGAGAGTGCTCAGTTGGTGCTGCCGCGACGAGCGTAGTATTCGCGTCGCGGCTTTCTTTGTGGGGAAGGAGATGTCGCCGCCGAGGCCAGGTACCGTAACCCCATGAAGCCGAGGCAGGATATGGCCGCCATGGTACCCAGCCTGCCCCCGACCCCCGCGTAGACCGAACCCGATATGGCGAACATGGTGCCGGCCAGCAGGGAAATGAGCGCCATGGGTAGCAATCCGCCGCATTTGTCGGCGGAAATCATTCCGGCGTAGGAGCCGGTGGTTGCGGCCAGGGCCAGTTGCAGACCGATGTCTCCGAAAAGTGCCGGAAACACCAGGCCTCCCGAAAGGGCAATAACCGCGGAGCCGAGGACCGCACCTCGGCGAAGGTGCGCGGATATGAAATGTGCCGTAACTCCCCCGGCGACCGCCGCGGCCAGGATCGCCATGAACTCAACCGTCATCATCAAAATCACATCCCTACCGTGAAAATCAGGGTCGCCGTTATGAGGACGGCAGCGGCAGCGGTGGTGCCACCCTTGCCGCCTATCCCGCCGAAGATTGGGGTCGTGGTCGCGGTGATCAGGCCGGCCACGGCGCCACAGAGCAGCACGACACCCAGGGTGGGTAGAACGGTGGCGGCCGACATTCCGACGAAGGAACCGACGTAGGCGGCTCCGGCGAGGTTTGTCGGCAAAGTTACGCCGGCGATCACCCCGATCAGGCCGCTGGCAACCAGGGCGCCATATCCCAGCTCGTGGTTGATCAGCCATGTCGCTGCCGCGGCACCGGTGGTGGCGGCCACAGTTGCTAAAAACATGGTTTTCGACATTCTCGCCGCGCCGCTACATTCGGCGACGTGCTGGCTGAGTCCGGAAAAATAGCCCAAAGCCAAAAGCGCTATCGGCAAGATTAGAGGCGGATTTGCCTCGAGCAGCGTAAACGCGATTAAGCCCGTTCCGGTAGCGATATAGGGCAACCACATTCCGACCTTGATAACGTCCATGACGACCCCCATTCCCGATCGATTCTCGCATGTTAGCATCTTATCTAACCCTTGTGAATCTTAGCACAAAGTCAGACGGCTATCAACTATAATCGTAAGATCTTACGAATTACGCATTATGGCATCCGATGGGGTTGCCGGAGCCGCCGGAGGGATTGTCACGGTAGGAGATGGGGGAGGCCGACGTGGGCGTCGGGCTCCCCCGGATAAATCGTTAGTGTGCCTTTGTCACGTTGACCGCGGTGACCTTGAGCTCGGGTATCTTGGCCACCGGGTCCAAAGTGGTGCCCGTAAGCCGGTTGGCGGGACTTTCCGCGTAGTGGAACGGTACGAATATGTGACCCGGGGGAACCGTGTCTCCGATCCTGGCCGGGGCTTCGATGGTTCCGCGACGGGAGTTTATCCGCACTTCGTCTCCTTCGACGATACCGAGCCGGCGAGCGTCCTCATCGTTGACCTCGGCGTACCCGTCGGGTTCCTTCTCGTTTATCGGCGTGGAGCGGCGGGTCATGGTCCCGGTGTGGTAATGGTAGAGCATCCTTCCGGTCATCATCACGAAAGGATAATCTTCGTCCGGTTCCTCTGCGGGCGGGATGAACGCGGTGGGAGTGAAATGGCCCAGCCCGCGGGTAAATTCCGCGGTATGAAGAATTGGTGTGCCCGGATGTTCCTCATCGGGACAGGGCCACTGAAGGCCGAGGTGAAGGCGCTCGGGGACTATGCCGGAGTAGGAGGGCGTGACGGTTGCGACCTCGCGCATCACGTCCTCGAATTCGGGTGATCCCAGGTCGTGATCCAATCGTTTGGCCAACTCTATCAGTATGTCGCCGTCGGGCAGTGCCAGTCCCGGCGCCGGTAGGGCTTGGCGAACACGTTGGACGCGACGTTCGGTGTTGGTGAAAGTGCCGTCCTTTTCGGCGAAGCTGGCCGCCGGCAAGACCACGTCGGCGAACTCGGCCGTCTCGGTGAGGAAGATATCCTGCACGACGAGGAAATCCAACGAGCGCAGGGCCTCGATCACGTGGTTCTGATCGGGATCGGACAAAAATGGGTTCTCCCCCATGATGTATAGCGCCCTGATTTCGTCGCCGGCGGCGTTTAGCATCTCCACCACCGTCAGGCCGGGCTCGGGGGAAAGGGAGGTCTTCCAGGCTTCCGAGAATTTGGTACGGGCCCGGTCATCGGTTACGGGCTGGTATCCCGGGTAGACGTTGGGCAGGGCCCCCATATCGCAGGCTCCCTGCACGTTGTTTTGTCCGCGGAGGGGATTGACCCCGGTTCCGGGCCGGCCGATGTTTCCGGTCACCATGGCCAAGTTCGCCAGGGCGAGGACATTGTCGGTACCGGGGTGATGCCGGGTTATCCCCATGTCGAAGTATATGCTGGCGCTCTGGG
>CAYLPL010000172.1:0-3819 GCA_964385545.1 uncultured Clostridia bacterium
TTCCGGACTGTGGGCCAGCGCCGTATATTCGCAACATGCGACCGCGACTATCTGGAATGTTCTCCGCCTGGTGTTGCCCGCTGTTGGTGGGACGCTCGCGGCCGGGGTGGGGGAAAAATGGACGCGATGCGCGCGGGGATCATTGCTATTTTGGGGTTTTACGCTCGCGTGGATCCTGATCGTATTCCTGCCGCTTGTGGGTATTTCGTTGCCAGCATTAAGTGTTTCGGCGATACCCGGTGCGGTATGCCTTCTCGGATGGTTCGCCGGATTGAGTCCCACGGTTCCCAGGGAGCGATTCGACCGGGGAAGGATCGCGGCTTTGATCGCGATCACCGCCGTCGCACTTATCACCCACGCCTTCCTCATGGGCGATTGGCAGATGTATATAGGCAGTGGCGTCGGTGGGGCGTTTATCAGGCTCCTGGGTGCCGCGGCGGCCCTGTTTGCCGCCGGGGCCATCTTTGAGTTGCTCCTTCCCGGGGAAGATATATCCGATGGGCGGCGGATCGGGTTCGTTGCGATGTTGCTCTGGTTGGTCCCGCTGATAGCGGTGGCGTACGACTTGGCCACCCTAGAAGCTGTCGGTAACGGTTACGCTGGGTCGCCGTGGCCGCACACGTGGAGGGCTTTTTACGCCCCAATAATGTTGGCCATCCTCAGCGGACCCGTGGGTACCGTGGCTGTTCGTGGTTTCAGGGCGAGGATCCGCCCTCAAAAGGAGAGCCCGTCCCCCCATTGAGGGAACGGACCCGTGCGAATCCAGTGCGGGACGCTCATTCGGTGTGTTCCGTGGGCTCATTCGATCTCGATATCTACGACCTGACCGCGCAGGGATTCCTTCAGTGGTAGAGATATTTTGAGGATCCCATTCTCGAAACGGGCCTTGATGCTCTCTACCTTATCAACTTCTCTGGGCACCGGGAAACTGCGCTGGAAACGTCCGTACCGACGTCCCATGTGAATGTAGTCGTTGGTATTCACTTCCTCGTCACGTTCGATCTCACCTTTGACGACCAACCGATCGTTTTCGATCCGTACGCTGATGTCTTCTTTGCGCAACCCGGGCAATTCGATGTCATAGTGGAGGTTGCCGTCCTTTTCGTAAACATCTGCCCTTCCGAGGGCACTTCCGAACACACCCTCGCCCGCAAGATCACCGAAAAGTCGTTCCAATCGCTTGGGCATCTCGAATGCATCTTCCCAAAGGCTTGGAAGCAAAGACATTTGTGAATACCTCCTTTTCAATACTGGGTCAACGTTCGAGTATCATTGGTTAGCACTTTCGGCTCGAGAGTGCTAATCCACTTATTATTTTGGCTCACATGGCGGCGTTGCGTCAACATCTCGAACGGGCGCTCGAGATGCTTCATAGCACATAAGGGGCGATTTATCGCAAATAAGTCCGCGAGAATTCATGTACCGGTTTCTCGCATGATCTCACAGATGCCATCAATTGCAGCTTTTCACCGTCCGGTGCATCCTGATACCTGGAAGATCCAAGGGGGTATTCTGTGCAGTCTGGGGAACATAGAACTTAGGAGCGAACTTTTCTTGTCCGCATGCGTCTTTACGTATGGATGACGTCGATCGGGGGAAGATCTTCGAGGTCCCCGCTCGAAGTCCAATTGAAAGGAGTGCCAGGGAATGCCTAACAAAACCATCTCAGCCATACTATGTTCGCTATTTTTGTTCATCGTCGGAGCTGGAGGAGTATCCGCCGCGGAGCCGGATCTGGATTGGGATCTCGTTGATGAGGAAGATGTACCCCAAGAGGTTCAAATGTGGTATGAGGCCAACGAAAAGGAAAGGGGAGTTTATCTCCTCGGCGCCGGTGATGTACGCTACCTGCTCATAAGCTGGGGGGAGAAGCGCACCGGGGGTTACGATCTCGATGTCGAGGACGTCGGGTGGCATCTGGAGGAGAACGTACGGGTCGATGTGAATTTGAGCGAACCCGATCCCGATGAGGCCGTAACCCAGGCGCTAACATATCCCAATGCCTTGGTGGCACTGGAGAATGGTGATGAAACGGTGATGGTTAATTTCACCGGCGCCGAGTGGTTGGAAGGCGAGATCGCCGAGGCTTCGGAAGATGACCCCGCCATAGTACTGCGAACGCTGGCGGATGAAGGTGAGATCGCACCAAACCCGCTGACAGTGGAGGGGCGGGCTCAGGTTTTCGAGGCGACCTTCCAGGTGGTCATCGAGGACGGACACTATCATCTCAGCGAGGATAATCTGACGGCGGCCGTGGCCGGCCCCGAGTGGGCCGAATTCGCCCTAGCCATACCCTACTCCTCCTATAGTAGTCCCAGCGGAATGCTCATCGGGTCGTATGCGGATGCGCAGACGGGGGATTTGGTGGAGGAGGCCCGCGTCCCGCTGTCTTTCGGCAATGCCTCGCAGCCCCTGGATGACGCACGCGGTCACTGGGCCGAAGCATTCATCCGTCTCGGAGTATCGGGTGGTTTTATTGATGGCTACCCCGGGGGGGATTTCGAGCCCGAAGAGGATGTGACCCGCGCGGAATTCCTCAAGATGCTCGTCGCGTCGCAGGTGGATGAGATCCCCGAAAGCGATGTCGCCGTGCCCTTCGAGGATGTCGTCGGGCATTGGGTCGAACCGTATATGAAATGGGCCGTCGAAGAGGGATGGATCCCGGAGGGAGAATACGGCGATTCCTTTGGACCGGATCTAGACATAACCAGGGAAGAGATGGCATTGCTGTCAGCGATGGCGGCGGGCCTCAGTGCCTCGGAGGAGTCTCCAGATTTCGTCGATACGGAAGATATCACTGAGGCGATGGTCGGCTGGGTAAGTGCCGCCTCCGAAGAGGGGCTGCTCGTAGGATATCCGGACGATACCTTCGCGCCGAAATCCGGATTGAAGCGCTCCGAAGCGGTGACGGTGGTATGGCGCGTCGTGAGGTACTTGGAGCAAGAGTAGCTTCGATTAGCGTTTCAGACATCCCCGAGGGGCGTACCGAAAGGGATAGCCGTCTTTCGCTTGGGAACGGTGACGACAAAGGTAAACAAGTAAACGGCAGCGTCCCCGCGGGGACGCTGCCGTTTTGTTCGAAGCCTACACTATTAGAAGGGGAAAGAAGAACCTTCGTCGTCGATGACCTTGATGTTGGTGGCCTGTAGTCCCTTGGGGGACTCGACGATCTCGAAGCTTACCCGCTGGTTTTCCTCGAGGGTCTTAAAGCCTTCCTGATCGATTTCCGAGAAGTGGGCGAAGACATCGTCTCCGTCCTCTCTCTCGATGAAACCATAACCTTTTGCCGCATCGAACCATTTAACTGTTCCTTCTGGCAATCCTATACCTCCGTACGAGCGACTAGCTGCCTTCCGCGCACATTATTCGGGAAGGATGAAGCATGGCAACCTCGCCCAAATTATTCTTGGATCTTTTACAGATCCACTGTACCAATATTGCTTCACCCCGGCACAGTCTAAAAACATTGTACTCCATGACTTGCTCGTGCGCAACAGCAGCATATCAGTTATCTCGGCATGGACTGTCTTAGATCGCGCCCCGGAGACCTTCAGGGTCCAATCCCGCTACACTCGGAATTGATCCTGGAGGTGTTCCCACGCGCTGGGATCGAAGTCTCGAAAGGCCGGTGGTTCCTCCCTTTCGTAACTGAGGGTATCTTCAAAGGTTCGGTATTCTGAGCTATACAATATGCCGATGGGTATTTCGTCTCCCCAGACTTCCGCGAGTTTGCGAGCCGCCTCCAGGTCCGATACGTCATGGCTTTCGTCTATCCTCTTCACGCGTTCGCGATACCATGCGAAGGTATTATGTCGATTG
>CAYLPL010000173.1:0-3748 GCA_964385545.1 uncultured Clostridia bacterium
GATCCCCGGACGTGGGATCCGGGGCGAATTGGGCGGTCAATGACGCCGGACCTCCCAATCTCTCCAAGGCCTTTCCCACGCCGTCGGTAAACATTACTCCCCAGATTCCGGGAGCAAGCGGGACTTCGGCTATGGAGGGCCTGGTAAAATTGTGCACGCCGATGGGCGGCACGTCATCGAGCATGGACTCTATTTTGCCCTCGCGCCCGAGCAGGGCCCCGGCGTTGCCGTTGCGCGATATGACCAGGGTATCGGTCCAAAGGTCCACCGACATTATGGTCAGGGTACACAGCACCTTGCCCCCGCGCAGGGCGAAGAGGTTGTCGTGAACAGCGCGGGCCACCGCACCGTCGCGCACTCCCTCCGCTATGAGGGACATGGCCTTGGCTATGACCAGGTTACTCATGCGCTTGGCCGCCGGGCCGCTCCCCTGGGCGTCGGACATTACCACCGAGAGGCCACCGCGCGGACGCTCCACCACATCCATACTGTCACCGCTGGTAGAGACTCCGGCCTTGGGAGCCTTGCGTACCGCGACCTCCACACGGTTGCGAAGATACTTCCCACTAGCGTCTCCCAAAGTGTCATCCTCCCCTCGAAACCCGCAACGATCTCAATCGGTTGAGGGCAGCCGCCACCTCCATCATCCTGGGCCTGGCGTACTCCCCCGGATGCCCGTCGAAGGGAGATATCGCGTCGAGTCCGCGCTCCTCTAGGTCCTCCTCGATGCGGGCCAGGACCTTCCGCAGGGGTCCACCGAGATACTTCTTCGCGTAGACCAGGATATCCCCCACCGCGCGCGTCTGACTCTCGTCGACCAGCTGCTCGATGCCCGAAAGATCGATGTCTTGCGAGCCGAATTGAATAGCATGAAGACCACGGGAGCGGACGCGGACTCGTCCCTTGCGCCGCGGGTCTACACTGCGGGGATCCGGCGTGCGCCCGGCCACCCGGGGAAAATGGTCCCCGGATTCAAGCACCCTCCCCGTCGGGTGCTCACGGGCGATCTCGTGGGCCCTTTCCGTCACGTCTAAGGGCCGGTAGGTATCCATCATGATCACGGTGTCGGCCACATCGAAGTAATCGCCGGAGCCCCCGAGGACCAGGACCGAGGACACGCCGCGATCGGCATAGAGCTGGCGAACCCGGTCAATGTAGGGGGTGATGGGTTCGTTCTCCCGGGCCACCAAAAGCTGCATCCGGCGGTCCCGGACCATGAAATTGGTCGCGCTGGTATCCTCATCCACGAGGAGGCAGCTGGCGCCGACCTCTAGGGCCTCGCAGATGCCTGCAGCCTGGGATGTGCTCCCGCTGGCAGTCGGCGTGCTAAAAGAAGAGGTGTCGGTCCCGTCTGGTAGATCGGCGATGAAGGGACTTATGTCGACGCCGACCACAGAGCGACCATCCTCGGCCCGGATCTTGATCGCGCGCAGGTCGGTGACCACCAGCTCCCGGCCATCTCCGGGAATGTGATCGTAGATGCCCCGGTCAAGCGCGCGAAGCAGGGTGGACTTGCCGTGATAACCACCCCCCACTACCAGCGTTACCCCGCGGGGCACTATCATACCGGTCACGCGCCCCGCTCCAGGCAGGGTTACCGAGCGACGCAAAGACTCCGGAGCTCGAAAAGGCACTGCCTGGGATGCGGCAAGAGGGAGGTCGGAGATCCCCGATTCGCGCGGCAATATGGCCCCGTCGGCCACGAAGGCGACGGCTTCGAGTTCGTCGAGGTTTTCCCGCAAGGCGACGGAATCTTCCTTGGCCGAGACGTGTTCCTCTACTCGGTCGGGCTCGTGAAGATGGTAATACAGGACGCGACGCCCGGCCTCGGGGAGCTCGTGCAATAGCATCTGGGCGGCCTGGTATCCCAGCACCCTGCGGCCCCGGGCGGGAAGACCGGCGACCAGGCGCACCTCAATATAATTGGGACTCACCACCACGGCGGTGCGCTCCAGGATCTCCTGCCCCGGTCTATCGACCGCCAACAATCCGCTCTTGCCGGAACCGCGATGTCCCGTGGCGACCTTTGCGAGGGCACGGGCGAAGGCGCGCAGGAGGTAATCCTCCAGGCCAACTCGCCGCACGCGCGTGCGGCTGAGCTCTTGGGGAAAGCCAGCGTTCTCTGCATCGATGCGTATCCGCAATTTGGATGGAGCGGCGAAGGGATCCCCCTGAACGTAATCGATGAAAACTGTGAATTCATCGATACGGTATGCTCCGGTGATGTCCTTGTAAGCTTTGTAGCCCTTACCATCTATTCGGGACAATTCTTCTCTTAGTCTTTCCGCGTCGTAGATTCGACCCACGCTATCCCCCCGCTGATCGTCGCGTAATGGTACTATGCGGCTAAACGTGGCCATCTCCGTAAGTGAGCTTATCACCGGGCCGGGTGTCTTTTTCAAACTCACCCAGCCCCGGTCCCCGGTAACGCAAATCTCCCCGGCGCAGGGTAATGCGCGCGGCATCGAGGGCCTCGGCCAGGGGCACCGCGTACTTTCGCGTAGTGGCGGCGAGGTCGCGCAGCTGGGAGACGGTGATTGTCTCTTCTTCCCGAAACCAGTCCGCCAGGGACCGAACCAGGTCGTCCCAGACCCTCCGCTCCAAGAGAAACTCGCCGGCAGGTACCGCGAGTCCTTCGCGAATGAGATAGTCGATGAGGGGCTCGCGGAGGTCGGCGGGAAGAAGATCCCGCGCCTCGGAGCGATCCATCGGGGATAGTCCCCGTTCGGCCATCTTAGAGATCAGGTCTTCGGCGATTTGTTCCGTTTCCCGATCTGGCGAGGGATCGTGATCGGGCGGGGCGATGCGCCCGGAAATCGTGCGCAGTATCCCCCTCTCGCCCATCACCCGCACGAGGCTTTCGAAGACTTCGGTGTCCATGGAGGGATAGAGGCGCCGCCCGACCATCTCCGTGGGGATACCGCGGGAAAGCGGATCCCGCGCTACTGCCTCTTCGGCGAGGGCCAGCACCCGGGACGTCATCTCTTCCCAATCCTCGGAAAGCATGGCGAGATCCCCGCGCGGCCGAACTACCTCGCCGCGTTGTACCAGCTCTTCCAGGGCCGGTTCCAGCGACCCGGGCCGGGCCGCCAGATCCCTCTCGATGTCGCTTATCCGCGGCGGAAACTTGAACGCGGGTATCCCGGCCAGGGCCGCGGAGAGAATCCGCAGGCTATCTCCAAAGTCGCGCTCCTCGAGGAGAGCGAGGGCATCCTCGCGGCCGCGGCGGTAGCGGTATCCGTGCACGTCGAGGATGCGCCCCCCCGCGACGGTATCCACCGGAGAGGAACTGCGGAGGATGAAGCGATCTCCGAAGGCAGCGGGTACACCACCCCGGGGATGCAGGCGCGCAAAACCCCAACCGCCGGGGGCGCTGCGATCACCGTCGAGTACGACGAGGCGTGTCGAGACCTCGGCGGTACCCATGTGTAGCGTGAGGATTTCCCCTTCCTCTATGGGAGGGGATTCGGCGAGGAGACGTATCCGCGCGGCCAGGACCCGATGGGAAGAGAAACGCCCGGGCTCGGCGATCCACACACCGCGGGGCAACTCCCCGGGCGAAAGACCCGGTACGTTGATGGCGACGCGACCGCCGGGCGGGGCGACATCCACCGAGCCCCCGTGAATCTGGATCGATCGGGCGCGAGTGCGAAAATTCCCGGGGATCACCTCGAGCTCGTCACCGACGGCCACCGAAGCACCCCGCAGGGTTCCCGTGACCACGGTGCCGATACCCGGGACGGTAAAG
>CAYLPL010000174.1:0-3743 GCA_964385545.1 uncultured Clostridia bacterium
TTGCAGAGAGGTCGGCCGCAGAAAAGAGCATGCATGCCGCCACCGCAGGAATTAGTTCCACATCTCCTCCCGCAGCATCGATGTAGCCCCCGATCCCGGTACGGGTACCACAGGCAGAACTAAGGACGTCTTCTCCGAAAGCCAAAGACCGTTGGGCGAACCGCTCTAGATCGGTCGCGATGGGCGAGAATGTATTAGTCTCGTGACTGATCTGTCCTATCACCAGTCTCTTTGTCAAAGTCATCGCCTCCCGTGACCAATTTCTATTCCCCCTTCAGTTATCCTTTGGCTAGGAGGGATGCGGTTGAATTGCGATGGGTCGGGTAAACTGTTCGTCGGGAGGGGGGAAACATTGAACAAAGGTTGGCTTTACGACGCGTCACTTTGGCCGCTCGAGGTGGCGCTACTTCGGCGCTGGAGGTCGTGGCTGTGGTCTGGTGTGGTGGGGCCACGCGTCCTGGAATTGGGTTCCGGAACCGGCCTCAATTTTCCCTATCATCCCGAGGACATTGCGGTAACGGCCCTGGAGAGGGATCGCGGGTATCTCGAGCGATCGCGCGAACGAAGAGCCCGCGACGGATCGGATGTCACGGTGGTCTTGGGAAGCGTGGAGGACGTGCCCTTCCCCGACTCCGTCGTCGACGAAGTGGTCGCCAGCTTCATTCTGTGCTCGGTGCGAAGCCCGGGGGAAGCCTTACGCGAGGTCAACCGCGTCCTGAAACCGGGAGGGAGGCTACACCTCCTGGAGCACTGCCGACCTGCCGGGTTCTTGGGGAAATTGTTCGATCGAGTGGCTCCTTGGATACACGAAACCTTCGGTGATCGCATCGACGGAGAACCCATACCGCTATTGGAACGAGAGGGGTTCAGGGTGCTTTCTGTCACCCAGTCCCTGCGGTGGACTTTGCGCCTTTTGATCGCTCGAAAGCGGGAGCGGTCGCCCACCAAGGATATGGATACGTCGCCCGCGAAAGCAATAGCGACGGGGGAAGATAGACCGTGCGAAGGGTGGAGATGTCTTGAAAAGTGAGGATTTGAGTTGGACGGAACGGTTTGAGGAATTCACACAGGAGTTAATGGAGGAGCACGACATACCGGGACTATCTGCCGTATTGGCCGGACCGGATGAGGTCCTTTACGCGAAGGGATTCGGATACCGGGATGTGGAGGAGGGTCTCCCGGCGACTCCCGAGACCACCTACGGTATGGCGTCCATCACCAAGTCTTTCGCGGCGGCGAGCATCACCATGTTGGAAGACGAGGGCATGCTTTCGGGCGTGGATCCGGTGATGCGGCACCTGCCGGAGTTTCGGGTAGCCGGTGGCGTGGAAGATGCGGCCATGAATCTCGGGCACTTCATGAACCATACCTCCGGACTTCCCGCCACTGGAGCGCTGCGTTACTCCATGGTGCGGAGTATGCGGGGCGACCCCTCGGTGGAGGAACTCAAGAAGAGCGGATCGTGGCAGAATTACATAGATCGGGAACCGATCGATGATTACGATGACCTCCTGGCTTATCTCAAGGAGGCGAATCTGACCCTGCTGGGGCGTCCCGGGGAACAGTTCAGTTACTCCAACGATGCTTACGCCCTTCTCGGAGCGATTGTTGAGCGGGTGAGTGGCCGTAGTTTCCAAGATTTCGTTGCAGAGCGGATCTTGTCGCCTCTGGGTATGGACAAAAGCACCTTCTCTTTGGATTTCCTCGAGCGGCGCGAGGATGTGGCCACACTCTATGCAAAGAACGGGAAGGGCGAAGTGTACCGATCCCCCAAGTGGCAGGATGCCCCCGCGATGGTGGCCGCGGGGTTTTTGCGGTCTACCGCGGTGGATATGACCAGATACGGCCGCATGTACCTCTCGGGTGGCATGGATTCTCGCGGGCAGCGACTCCTTTCGCAGATGGCCTATCGCCGTATGTGTGGCGGCGTTTTTCCGTCGGCCAGAAAACAGTATTACGGCAGAGGGTTTACCACCCGACCCGCCTACCACGGTTCTACGTTGGTGGAACACGGAGGCAGCCTGAAGGGAGTATCCTCGCATTTCGGTTTCGTTCCGGAGAGAGGGTTGACCGCGGCGGTGGTGGCTAACATCCAGAACGTACCGGTGGCGAAGATTTGGCTGGCGTTGATCAACTCGGCCATGGGCCTTCCCATGGATGAGGCACGAAGCGTGGAGCCGGAATACAGTGTTCCTCGAGAACAGTTATTGCGCTACGTCGGCGTCTACCGCTCGGGCGAGGAAACCGAGATAGAGGTGCGCCTCGACGACGGCGGGCTTCACGCAGAAATCGAGGGCAAGCGGTATGACCTGCGGCCCAGCGGTCCCGACACGGTGGCCATATGGTACAGGGGGCAGGAAACCGGCGTTCGCTTCATCCCCGGGCCGGATGGAGAAGTGAAGGCCCTTTACTACGGTTTAAGGATTATCCCAAGGGTCGGTGATTGAACCCAAGATACGTCGTCGTCGCGAGTAGGGGTTGCCAAATCGGAGTCGGCTTTTCTTTGCGGGCGAGGTTGCGGGATAGATGAGACTCGCTCGGAGATCGCAAGGGACAAAGATGGATGTCATTCCGATGGTTCTGTCCGGAGACAGACGACACTGGTGCGGGAGGTGAAGGATGCGAAAACGAGAGGTAGAGAAGCAGTTCGCGGACCATGGTTTCGACGACTACCGCTGGATCGGCGGAAAGGATGTGATAGTACGGCAGTGGGTTCGCTTTAAGTGCCTCCTCATGTGCTCGGGCTACGCGCAGAACGCGGTCTGTCCTCCAAACATGCCACCGGTGGAGCAGTGCCGGCAGATGTTTTCCGAATACGATTCCGTCGCCATTTTGCGCAAGGCCGTCAGGGATGTGAACGAGGCGGGGGAGATAGAGCTGTTCGCCGAGGTGGACGACAATCTCCTCGCCCTCGAGAGAGCTCTCTTTTTTGAAGGGTACTACAAGGTCATGGCGCTCCCCATGACCATATGTTACCGCTGCCCGGATTGCACGCGGAGCCTGGAAGAATGCCGCAAGCCGCTGGAATCGCGTCCCACTCCGGAAGCCCTGGGTGTCGACGTCTTCGAAACGGTTCGTAACGCCGGTTATCCCATAGAGGTTCTGCGCAGCCACGATGACCTGCAAAACAGGTACGCCCTGTTGCTCGTTGAGTGAGTTGTAGGCTGTCATCGTCGAAAACGGCGACGATGAAGCTCAGATTGCCTCGACGGCCCTGATAGTCTCCGGGCGCGAATGGCGATAGCTGGGCATTCCCCCGGTTGCGTGCGGCCCGAAGGGCGAACATAAGACCGCCGTCGCGGGGAATCGTGCGCGCTTTGCGACTGACGGGCTACAGCGATTGTCGAATGGAGTCATCATTGAGGAGGAATGCCCTTGTACGGATTTCATAACAAACTCCTGAGGATAGATTTGGTGGAACGCAGGGTGACCGAGGAACTAATACCCGACGCGATGTTGCGATTCGGTCTCGGTGGTAAGGGTCTGGCGATTCAGTTGTTGATGAAATACCTCCCGGAAGGTGCAAAACCCCTCTCCGCGGACAACGTACTGATATTCGTTACCGGTCCGGCCGCGGATACGACGGTTCCGGCCGCCAGTCGTTTCGGAGTCTTCGCCAAGTCACCTCTTACCGGCCTTTTGGGTGAGTCCTACTCCGGAGGACACGTGGCACCGATCATGAAGAGGACGGGATATGACGCCATCATGCTGGAGGGAGTGTCCGAAGAACCGGTATACCTTCA
>CAYLPL010000175.1:0-3726 GCA_964385545.1 uncultured Clostridia bacterium
GGACCAGTCAGTTACCCCCACGAGGGTTTCGGTCACCTGTCGGGCATAGGGGAGGGGGCGTCGGGAGAAGACGACGCCCGTTTTGTGCAACGCAACATCTTCGAGCCGCTGGATATGGACCGTTCCGGTTTCGACCCGGGCGAAATAGCCGACATGGGAGAGGTAACGCAGCTTTATGCATCGGTGGGAGAGGGGGAGGACAAGGAGGTTTTCGCGGCTCCCGGCTGGTGGGAGAAAAGGGCCATGTACGGATGCGGGCACATGAAATCCTGCGTGGAGGATCTTTTGAAATACTGCGAGGTGTACCGTCTCCGCGGTAAAGTGGGCGGGGAACGCATCGTCTCCGAGGAGTCCGTAGAGCGTATGACGTCCCCCCAGGCAGAGATAGTACCCGGGTTTCATTACGGTTACGGTCTGCAGGTGCAATCTGACTACCTCGGGTTCTCACTGGTTCGACACGGCGGCAGTGACAAGGGCACCGCGGCGCATGTCGCGCTGGCCCGGGATCTTGACGTAACGGTGGCAGTTCAGGCCAATCTAACCAACATTCCCGTGGAAGGGGTGGCGTTGGGGTTGATCAATGCCGCGGGTGGATTGGACATGGAAGCCGAGCCGACGAAACCCGAAATCCGGCCGGAGCCGCAGTCGCTTTCGAAGTATGAGGGCAAGTTCCGGTCCGGCGAAGGTGCCGCAGTTACCTTCTCCGTCGATGAAGGAGAATTGGTAGCACTGCTGGGCGGTAAGGAGCGCGAGGTCGTATTCCACGATGAATACTCGGCAACTATAGTGGTGGACGAAGATGTCCGTACTCCGGTGCGCTTCCTGTTCGACGGAAATGACGAACCCTGGGCGATTCACATGCGCATGCGGATGATACGCAAGGACAACTAGCTTCGGCAGATACAAAGAGGCGAGGGTACGGTAGATCGCTCGTCCCTCGCCTCTTCTCGCCTATAATACCCCGGCGACTTTCTCGAGGACCGTCTCCATTCCGCACGCGTCGGTCTCATCGAATCGACCGGGGGAGGGACTGTCCAAATCTAGCACTCCGAACAGTTCTCCGTCGCAACAAAGGGGGATGACCATCTCTGATCGAGAGACCGGATCACAGGTGATGTGTCCCGGGAACTCGTGGACATCCGGGACGATGACGCTGCGTTTGTCGGCCGCCGCCGTTCCGCACACGCCTTTGCCGACGGTTATCCGAGAGCAGGCGGGCTTCCCCTGGAAGGGGCCGAGCACCAGCTCCCTTCCCCGCAGCAGATAGAATCCCGCCCAGTTTAGATCGTCCAGCTGGTGGAAGATGAGCGCGGCGGCATTGGCCAGGTTGGATATCCTCGGAAGATTGTCTTCCATGAGAAGCTCCATCTGCCGTGCCAATGTGGTGTAGAATGCGTCGCGGTTTTCGGGCGGAATTTCTTCGGGAACGAACATTTTTGTCTATCCCTCCAGGATAATTTGCATCCGACCGATTCAATCTTCACAGGTGGCTCGGTCGAAATGGCCCCTGCCAAGCTGGAACAAGACAGTTCCGGAATTTACAGAAGACCTGCCCGCCCCAACGCGTCGCGCACTTGGGCCCGGTCGTGGGCATCGATTCCTTTGAGCGGCGGTCTCACCGTGGCCCTCGGGATTACACCTTGCATCACGAGCGCTTCTTTGGTCCGCACCCTGTAGTCTCTGACGGGTGAGGCGAAGATGACGTCGGCCAGCTTCTGAATATGCGCGCCGAATCCGAGGGCAGCTTCGAGATCGCCATCTTTCCACGCCTCGTACATCCTCACCTGCATGTCCGTCGCCAGGGTTCCGAAGCCTATAAGGGCCCCGTCTGCTCCCAGGAGGAAGGACTCCATGATGAAATTATCGTTGCCGGTGAGGATAGCAATATCGCGCGGTAGCCCACGAAGGTAATTGGAGGTGTCGACGAACTTCCTGGCGTCGAAGGCCGCTTCCTTGATGGCGATTACCTCGGGTATGGCGAACAGCCGCTCGAGTACATCTTCGGCGAACTCGACTCCCCCGAGCGCGTCTTGGAGCTGGAAAGCGATCAGGGGTATGGAGACTGCGTCCGCTACGGCCTGGTGGTAGTCGCAAACCAGTTCGGGAGGAAGTGGTTTGCCCAGCCAGGCCGATATCGGAAAGACCAATAAGGCATCGGCTCCCGCAGCTTCGGCCTCCGAGGCGGCCCGGATTGCGGCTTCGGTGAACGACGCTCCTAGCCCCGCGACTATTGGGACCTCTCCGGCCACCACGTCCTTTACAATTTCGATGACTCGGACCTTCTCTTCGGGCCAAAGGTGGGGTCCCTCTCCGGTATCCACGTTTATGGCCAGGCCGTGGCAGCCCTGATCGAGCAACCATTCGATATAGCGGGACAGGGCGGGCTCGTCTATACGGTAATCCTCAGTCATGGGTAGCACCGTGGCGGGGATTATGCCGTGCAATTTGATCATCTGTTATCGTCCCTCCTCCGGGGGAGTTGCTCGGATGAATCAGATTCTTGCACACTAGATTGGCTGCATGGTGATGGCATCGTACGGACAGAGTTGTTCGCAAAGGCCGCACCCCACGCAACGCTCGCCTATACGGTACGCGGGCAGGGGGTCCCCCGCCAGTTCACTCACCGCGTCATATATGCATACCCGAAAACAGAGGCCGCAAGCCGTGCATTTTTCTCGTCTAATCGCGGCCCGAACCGTCTGCGATCGATCTATTTCCTCGATTCCGAGGATTCCTTGGGTCGCGAGGCCGCGCACGGATTCGATGTCGGCATGGGATCCTCGTTCCATCCAGGCGGCGAATTCGTCCACTATCCTGCCGAAGGCAGCGTAACCTTCGACTATGGCGGCCGTGGCCAGTTGTATTGCGGTCGCACCCGAGAGGATATACTTGGCGACGTCTTCGCCAGTGGAAACTCCGCCGGTGCCGCAGATGGGTATGGATATTTCCGGGTAGGTTTGGGCGATCCAGCGTAGCCGGTAATATATCGCGTAGGGTCCGCCGTGGCCGGCGAATCCTCCGTGCATCACCGGAGCGCAGCTTCTTGTATCGATGTCGAGGCCCACAAGGCGATTGAACATTATTACGGCGTCGGCACCATTTTGCTCGAGGTTGAGGGCGGTGGTGTATGGGTTGGTCAGTTGCGAGGGCCTCTGGGCAATCACGGGAATGGATCCCAGGTCTTTCACCGTCGACACGGCGGAGGCGAGTTCTTCCCCGGTCATGAGATGCTCTCCGTGGGGGCACGATTTCCCCTCGATAGCATCCGCTCCGGCTCTTTGTACCATCGTCGCGTAAAGTCTAAGAGCGTCGGTGGTCGAACAGTCGATGTTCGCGATAACTGGTATCTGCAGGACGGACTTGGCGTCGGCTATCATCCCGGCGTACTCCTTTGGACCCATGTGGGCGGCCTGCTCATACGAGTACAACGTGAAGGCATCGCAGCCCCTTCCGTGACGGATGATACGCATGTGGGGACTGGGATCCCCGCGACGGGGAATGGGATTTTCGAAAAGCGATTTGACCGACACGGCCGAGGCACCCGCTTCCTCGGCGCATTTCATTCCCTCGATGCTGCCGGTGATTCCAGCGGCCGCCGCCATTATGGGATGCTTCAACTGTAGCCCCGCGTAATCAACGCTCATTTTCGGCATAACATGCTCCGACCTCTCCGTTTCGATGCTTTGCTCTACTTCCATCTTCAATACCTCGGGAATCTTCGGTCCG
>CAYLPL010000176.1:0-3724 GCA_964385545.1 uncultured Clostridia bacterium
TCGCAAACAAGCCCGGGGGGATGGAGAAGGTGCGCTGCGACGTGGGAGTCGTGCATCTTCCAAGGAGAGCCTATACCGTGGCCGTGATGACGAAATACTTCGGGGGGCACCCCATGGACCAGGATTTCTGGGTGGCGGATATCCTCCGCCAGATACATGATGCCATGGTCAACCTCGATGAAGCCAGCGCCCACGGCCAGGGGATAGTACAACCGCCGGTGAAAGCCTGAAGTGATAATCCTTCGCCAAGAGAAACCCAGGGAGGGATGGAAAAGATGCGAGGAGCGGACATCTTGGTAGAAATGCTCGAAGCCCATGGGGTCGAGGTAATCTTCGGCCTGCCGGGTGACACCTCGATGGCCTTCTACGTTGCCCTGAAGGATTCCGCCATCGAACACGTGCTGGCCCGGGATGAAAGATCCGCCGGTTACATGGCCGATGCCTACGCCAGATTGGGGACGCGCCCCGGGGTAGTCGAGGCCCCCAGCGGTGGTGGAGCCACCTACCTTCTGCCCGCCGCCACCGAAGCAAATGACAGTTATGTTCCCATGGTGCTGCTTACCAGCGATACACCTCTGTCCAGTGATTACAGGGCTTCGATAACCGCCCTCGACCAGATCGGTCTTTACCAATCAACCACCCGAAGGAGCCTGCGTGCTCTCCGGCCGGAGTACATTCCCCACCTGGTAAAGACGGTCTTTCGCACCGCAACCTCGCCCCCGGGCGGAGCGTCCCACCTGAGCCTCCCCGAGGACGTACTCTCGGCGAGAGGTACCGTGGAGGAAGGACCATCTCCGCAATACCTGACCTCCGCATATCCAGCACAGCGAGCGCGACCGAACGCTCCGGAGATACAACGGGCAGCAGATCTCGCCAAGGATGCCGAGCGTCCCCTCATATTGGCGGGAGGAGGAGTTCACCTGTCCGGAGCTCAGGACCTGGTCCTAAGGCTGGCTGAACGCATCGGCGCAGCGGTCGTGACCAGCATGGACGGTAAGAGTAGTGTGCGCGAGCATCACCCTCGGGTGCTCGGAGTGATCGGTGGCAACGGGGCCAAGAACGCGGCGAATCGCGCGGTACAGCAGTGCGATTTCGTCCTGGCGGTTGGAACCAAACTGAACTCAACCACGACCTGGGGCGGAAACCTGTTCCGCCACCGCCCCACCGTGGTGCACGTGGACGCCGATCCGCAAAACCTGGGACTCAACGTCGACCCCCGGGTGGGCATCCTGGCCGATGCCAGGCTGGCTCTGGGCGATATGCTGGAAACCCTCGAGGATAGAGCTGACGGAGCGCAGGAGGATCATTGGTTCGCCGACCTGGCGGAGGAGGCACGCGAGGAGATGGCTCAAGCTCACACAGAGCGGACCGGCGTGGAGGGACTTTTGCATCCCGGCGCCGTTTTCGGGGCTTTTTCGCGCAAGCTTCCCGGCGAGAGCGTCCTCATCGCCGACGCCGGGACTCCCACTCCATACCTGATGGCGTACTATCCCACCGCGGGAGGAACAAGAACTGCCTATGCCGCCCGTAGCCACGGATCGCTGGGATATGCAGTGCCCGCGGCCATGGGAGCCAGGATGGCCCGGCCCGACGATCCGGTCATGGCACTCGTCGGCGACGGAAGCATGAACATGACCATCGGTGAATTGGAAACCCTGGCCAAAACGGATGCCCCAATCATCGTGGTTCATTTCCGCAACGAATCCTACGGCTGGATCAAGATGCTGCAGAACCTCTATTACGACCAGCGCTACCTGTCGGTGGATTTCTCCGGGGACGTCTCCTACGTGGAGGCCGCCGCCGCGATGGGTGCACGATCGTGTGCCATAGGCAGTTTAGAAGACCTGGAAACGGAGGTCGAGCGATCTCTTTCGGGGGGGCTTTCGTTCCTCGAGATTCGGGTCCCACCGCAGACGGAAATCACCCCGCCGGTCGCCGCCTGGCAAAGGGACAAAGTGGTTCCTCCCGAGAAGCGGCGCAGGCGGAGCTACTGAAAGAACCGGGGAACGATGCGAACGCCGAGCCGGGTCTCTCCTTCGCACACGAATGCGAGACCCGGCCCGATCGCTCCGTTACCCATCATCTGCAACATATACATCCGGTCGATGGAGGCAATTGGGCACCGCGGCCATCCGACGAAGAGTTCACTGGTTCGTGCCTGAATCCATTTCGGCCGAAGGCACCGCTACGTAAGTCCTCTCGCTCCCCGGGACTCATTCGGCCACGGGCATTCCGGTTTCATCCCACCCGTGGAGCCGATAATACTCGGCGAGCATTTCCTCGAATCTCCTTCGATCCACGACATATTCTCCGGCTTCGCCGACGGGTTCGAGGAAGAACCTGTCGGGTAGTTCATCGTCTTCATCCCGGAGCCCCTCGCGAATGTTGAAGCGCCGGACGGCAGCCGTGACACCCATGGCGAGATTCGACATGCTTTCGCGATCCATGGGCATTCCCGTGGTCTTTTCGATGATGGTGGACATGCCATCCCAGCCGATGAATTGCTGGTAGAAGCGACACAGTATCAGACAATCCTCCAGCACGTTCCTGCTTTCGAACCTGATGAAATCGCGCACCTTGTCCAGGTGGTCCGTCGGCGCGCGATCGTTTAGCTCCTCCATGTAGTAGCTCGAGCGCAGATGGCAGGCCCCGCGGGAGGAAACCGCGTAACCGAGACTCATACCCTCCAGGCGTCGCGGGTCGTACCCGGCGGGTTCTTGCCCCTTGACGTGAACCGCCACGTCCTCCAGGCCGAGATCAGAAGCTGCGCGCCTTATCCCGCGGGCCAATAGGTCTCCGCAACCTTCCCTTTGGGCAATGCGTTTTAGGAGCTCGGCGATTCCATCCACGTCCCCATACTGGGGCATTCCCTCCAACCGACCCCTGATTCCCGCCTCGATGGCCAGTCCCACCATATTGCCTCCGCTTATGGTATCGAGACCAAGCTTGTCGCATAGATCGTTGAGATATGCGACTTCTTCGATCGCGTCTATGCAGCAAATCCCACCGAGGGCGTATATCGTCTCGTACTCTGGTCCCTCGATGGTTAGACCGGCATGCCGTCCCGATCTGACGGTGCTGAGCTTGCCACACGCCATGAAGCATCCGCGACAGGCGTTGGGCCTCACTTCCATGCGCCGGTGCATCTCCTCGGCACTTATCCCCTCCCAGTTCTCCAGTCGGGACTGCGCCCAGTATCTGGTGGGAAAGGCGTGGGCCATGTTGGTCACTTTGACCATGTAGGGCGTACCGAACTCCCGCATCACGCTGGTGCGATTGGTATCCCGGTATTGGGCTATCATGTCGCGCACGTATTCCCGCAGGCCGTCCGAATCCGCCAAATCCGTTTCGGTCTGGCCGCTGAAGACGACGCCCTTGACCCGCTTGGAACCCATCACGGCTCCCATACCGTTGCGCCCTGCGGACCGCCAACGGTTGTTCTTTATGCAGGCGAAGGCCACCATGTTCTCGCCGGCCGGGCCTATCGTGACCGCCTGGGCGCCATCCACACCAGTCCTACGGAGGATCGTCTCCTCGGTGGTGTCGGTGTTTTCGCCCCAAATATCCCCCGCATCTTCGAAGGAAACACCTTCGTCCGAGATGTGAAGGTATACCGGTTCTTCTGACGCTCCCTCCAGCATGGTGGCGTCATATCCCGTCCCCTTCATGATCGGTGCCGCGTGACCTCCGGCGGAAGACTCACCCATATGGACAGTACGAGGTC
>CAYLPL010000177.1:0-3714 GCA_964385545.1 uncultured Clostridia bacterium
CCGAGATCGACCCGGACGTCTGCATCGAATGCGGACTTTGCCGCGAACACTGTCGCTTCGACGCCATCGACGAGGCTTTTCGCGTCGACGATATCGCCTGCGAGGGATGCTACCTCTGTTATCACGTGTGTCCCGTGGATGCGATCACCATGCATCCTAAGGTGTCCGGTCATTGGTACCGCTCCGATACCCAAAACGGCCCGATGATCCACGCCCGTTTGAGCTTCGGCGAGGGCAACTCCGGGAAGTTGGTTACCCGGGTTAAGGAGGAGGCCCGCCAGGTCGCCGAAGAGACGGGTCACGAGACTTTGTTGGTCGATGGCCCGCCCGGCATTGGCTGCCCCGTCATCGCCGCACTGTCCGGAGCCACCGCGGCCCTGCTGGTTACTGAACCTTCGTCCTCGGGGTTGCACGATTTGCGCAAGATCGCGGCCGTGTGCCACCACTTCGGCGTTCCGGCCGGGATTTGCATCAATCGATACGACGTTTACCCGGACTACACCGACAGGATCGAAGCGATGGCCCGGGAAGAGGATCTTCCGATCCTCGGGCACATACCCTACGACGAGAACGTCACCTGGGCACAACTCGAGGGAAAGACCATCGTCGAATACGACGACGGTCCCGCTTCGCGGGCGATAAAAAAGGTGTGGGAGGATGTCCTCGCCGGGCTCTAGCGATAATTCCCGGCGAGGATAGACCTCGCCCAGTCCCCCGAAAGGGATGGCGGGGGCAACCTCGCCATCCCGGACCCTTGACACATGTGAATTATGGGTTATCATTTTAGGTAGGTTATGGACATATTTTCATAATGGAGGTTGACATGCCGAGGCCACACAAGCGGCGTACAGTTGAAAGATTGCCCATGGTCGATTACTTCAAACCGGCCGGTATCCCCCTGGCGGGGTTGGACGAGGTTATCCTCAACGTCGACGAGTTGGAGGCCATCCGCCTCAAGGATTACGAGGGGCTGGATCATGCGGCCTCGGCCGAGCGAATGCAGGTCTCGCGTCCGACCTTCCATCGGATTCTTAGGTCCGGGCACAGGAAAGTGGCCGAGGCGCTGACCATGGGTAAGGCCATCAGGATCGAAGGCGGCGCGTTCCGCATAAGCGGTCGGCATTACTGCCGCGCATGCGGTCACGTGTGGCACGCAACCGGCGATCAAGTCGCCACGGTATGCCCCCGCTGCGGCACGGAGGAAGTCGTACCGCCGGCACCGCTTAGGGGCAGGAGACACCGGCAGCGAGGTCCGCGACGGGGTAGATAGAGGTGAATCCCCTTGGGTGA
Organism: uncultured Clostridia bacterium; assembly: GCA_964385545.1. Classification (GTDB taxonomy): domain Bacteria; phylum Bacillota; class Sulfobacillia; order SLMV01; family SLMV01; genus CSSED11-154. The sequence continues at coordinate 1,291 of CAYLPL010000177.1, forward strand.
GTGGATGGACAAAGCGAAGACTAAGCTCCGGGCAGAGAATTACCGGCTCACCCGCCAACGGGAGATCATTTGCGGGGTGTTCGCCGAGTACCCCGGCCGCCATTTCACCGCGGACGAAATCCGGGAAGTGGCCGCGGGTGATCTCCACCTGGGTTTGGCCACCGTGTATCGTACCCTTTCCGTCTTGGAGGACGTCGGATTGATCAGGCGGATAGACATCGGCGACGGGATAGCGAGGTACGAGTACGCGGCCGAGGATTCCAAACCCCACTGTCACCTGATCTGTCTCGAATGCGGTGCGGTCAGGGAGATCGAGTGGCTTCCACTGGAAGATATGGGCGAAATGTTGGGCGTCGACGATTTCGAGATTACCGATCAATCGCTGGTATTTTTCGGTACGTGCCCTGAATGTCGAGAAAAGGCGGAGAGGGCACGAAGGAGAGAATACCGTGAGGGAGGTGAGGATAATGCCGAGAGGTGATCGTACGGGACCCGCTGGATTCGGTCCCATGACGGGACGAGGACTCGGTTACTGCGCGGGATATCCACATCCCGGATACATGGCTCCCGCCCCTCCGATGGGCGGAGGCTTTGCCCGGGGTCAAGGTCTCGGATGGGGCCGCGGATTTGGTCGCGGCAGGGGATTTGGCAGACGCTGGATGGCCCCCGGCGCTCCCGTACCCCCGGCCGGCTACGCGTCGGTGCCCAGAAGGGGTTACGGGCGCGGCCCGATCTACTAATACACTGCGATGATGAGAATAGTGTCTAAGGAGGTGACAAAGATGCCTAGAGGTGATCGTACAGGACCCGCTGGATTCGGTCCCATGACGGGACGGGGATTCGGTTACTGCGCGGGATATCCACATCCCGGATACATGGCTCCCGCCCCTCCGATGGGCGGAGGTTTCGGCTGGGGTCGCGGCTACCGGCACATGTACTATGCGACCGGCATGCCGAGATGGGCTCGCGCCGGATATTACCCGGGATACTATCCCGCAGCCCCGACCAAAGAAGACGAGTTGGAGACACTGCGGGAATACGCCGAGGATCTTCGCGAGGAAATGCGAGAGGTGGAGGAAGCAATAGAGAGACTGGAAGCGGACGAAGAGGAGTAATATCGAGTGCACCACGGGCGTAGGGGTTGCGTGCACAACCTCTACGCCCATCTTCGCGAATCCGCTTCCAGCCAAACTGGTTACGACACTCCGAGGGCAAACCCTAACATCGGAAGCTTCACACGTGCTCGGATCCAAGTCAAGGTTTCATGCGACGGGATCACCAGGGATAGTTGATCTCCACCATGAAGCTCCCCCGGGATGAAATCCTCGAGAATGTCTATCGGGAAACGGAAGACCGGGATAAACGCCGGCCTCATCTATTAGTTCAGCAAGCCACGCGAAACTGTGATTATTGGCGTAACACCTTCCTCCCGAGGCAAAGCAACCCATCTCCGTCGTCGCAGGGGTTCGTTGCGGCGGATGCATGCCTCCCACCTTTGCGAAACCCAAAAGTCTCGTACCAGCGCGGGAAATGGCCGGGACCATCGGCGTCGCCGTTCCGATGCGAACAGATTCCCCCGTTATCCACGATTTCCAATCGATACCGGTCCTCGAGGATCCCCCAACCTCGTGGTTTCCCAAACGGGCTTAGACATGTGCCCCGAAGCGCCCGCCCCTGGAGAGCATTGCCTGCGATCGTCCCCTCGATCCTTCTTCCGATGGTTGACCCGCCATCTGATACCCCAAGGGCCCCACAAGGGGAGTAGACGATTGACTCGAAAGGGGTCATCCTGCTAAATTTATTGAAGATGATTCTTAATCACGCGAGCGCTTCACAACGCTCCGAATGCACCGACGGAGGAGACACGATTTGCGAACCACACTCAAGGACATGCCGGTCAATCGAAATGCCGCAATAGTTGCCGTCCGCGGGGGAATAGGTTGTCACAATAGGCTCAGCGCCATGGGATTGCACCCGGGACGGGAAATTCGAAAGATCGGAGGTTCCTTCATCGGTGGTCCCATTACGGTACAGATCAATGGTGCCCTCGTTGTCGTCGGCGAGGGAATGGCACAACGCATAATCGTGGAGATTAAACCGGCGGAAGCCTCCGAAGTATAGTCCCCTCTCCCTGGATCAATCTTTCCGAAGAAACCCACATTCGAGCTGGCCAAATACATGCCATCAGGTGATGGAATCGCCCACACCTCCTGGGTCAAAGGTTTCCCAAAAAACCGTTGACTTCCACTCAATCGCCTGCTAACCTTAATTGAGGATGATTATTAATTGCAATAATTACACGGGGTGAGCCCCCAACACGGGAGGTAGTGACTTTGCAAACGACATTGGCTCGCATGGAAACCAATAAAAGCGGTCAGGTGGTTGACGTCCGCGGCGGACGGACCTTCTGCAGCAAGCTCGATG
>CAYLPL010000178.1:0-3708 GCA_964385545.1 uncultured Clostridia bacterium
ATGCCGGATCCCGGCCCGACGTTTTCTACTCCCACGCTAACTCGCTCTTCCAAATCGATTTCACCTCGGGCTTCCATCTCGAATAGAGCCGCCAGGAGGTGAATCTTGATCGAAGAAGCGGTGGGAAACGGTTCGTTTCCGTTGATATCGACGACCCGGTTACTCTTAAGATCCCGCAGGTGCAAGCCTGCGACCCCCGGGAAACCGGCGACGCGGTCTCTCAATCTGCGTTCCAGCGCATCCCAATATAAGTGTTCACCCACGCCAATCTCTCCTCTCGAGTATCGGAACGAAACACGGTGCTGCCTCGGTGAACTAACTTCACCTCGCGATTCGCGGTTCCTTCCGCAAGTGATGACGCCGATTTGGCAAGGAGGCCGCAAACTCCCTGTGCCCGCCAATCTCCCCGGCGGGAAGGGCATTGAGTTTTCAGGTGTCGAGTCGGGTTTATCGGTTGCCCGCCAAAGCGTCCGATGAAAACTTTGGCGCTCGGGGATCACGTACCTTGTCCCGGCGAGTTATCGATGCCCGCGATGCATGCCGCGAAGATTTCCGCGATCGAAGCGGGGATCGGGGGATGTCGGGGGGGCGACCCCGGGGGGATCGCGTCGAATACCTCCGCGGAGGAATCTGGCTTCGGGACTGGGTGACGGAGGATGGTCAACGGCTCGATTCTTCGGGGTCAGCGGTTGGGAATCCCCATCCCCAAAGTGTGATGGCATAGATGGCTGCGAGGAGGCCGATGGCGCCGACCAACCAGAAACCCCAGCTTAATTGCAGGGCATCACTCACTGCGCCAACGAAGACCGGACCCGCGAACATCCCCAGCCCGTAAATCGCCTGGAAGAACCCCATGGCGGAGGCGCGGCGACCGTCCGGGACCGTCTTTATGCTCAAGCCCATCAGAAGTGGCAGGATCAGCCCGGTTGCGAAACCACCGATCACCTGGGTTATGTACAACCAGGGGAGATAATGGATGAACGGAATCAATCCGCAGGATAAGGCCAGTACGAGGAAACTGAAGGCTATCGTTCGCCTGTCGCCGAATCGGGGTGCGAATACTGCGCCGCTTAGGGGTGCCGCGATCACGCGGGGGAGGGTAGACAGCGTGGCCAAAAGCCCTACGCCGAAGGAACTGGCGCCGATCCTCTCGGCGGCGATGGGCGTGAAACCGTAGACGGTGGAGAAGGTGATGATCTGGACCAAAATCGCCAGGAAGGATACCATGAGCAATCCGCGATCTTTACCGACGGAGAGGAAATCCGCGACATTGCCCGGCTCGCGGTGGCTACGTTGTTCCACTATGCCGAAGGAAAGGACGAGGCCGACTATCCCTCCTGCCATGGCTACCAGAAAGGGGACTCCCTGACCGAAGTGTTGCGCCGCGGTTCCTCCGAGCATCATACCGGCCATTTGGCCCACGGCGTTGAAGGCACTTATGTAACCGATGGCTCGCGGTGCCTCCTCCGGAGGAAAGTAGCTGGAAAACAGGACGGTGTATGCCACCCAGGTTGCGGCGGCGATACCGGTCATACCGCGGAACACCAGGAGCATCGACGGGTTCGGGTACATCCACATCCCCAAGGCGGCCACCACTGCCACCCCGAGTCCGCCGATGACGAAGGGACGCCGCCGGTTGAGTCCGTCGGATAAGATGCCCAGGGGGATGCGGAGGATCATCTGGGTGAAGCCGTAGGAACCGATGATAAGCCCCACCATTTGATAACTGGTACCCATGGATTCCGCATATCCCGGGAGGGTTGGAACATACGCGTACAATGAGAACCAATAGAGGCTCGTCACCATGCAAAAAAGATAAATGCGATGTCGCTTGACGTTCATGATCAACCCCGCTTCGTTTTCCAGTCTCACTTTATGGTATTCGCCACAGTCCGGGCAACGAGGGCTTCACGGCCGGGAACGTAACCACCTTTTTCGAAGACTTCCATCACGGCCAATTAGTGTTCTAATCGCGTTGAGGCGGGTGATGGTGCGGTCGCCCGAGAAGCTTTCGCGGGTGAGTTCCGAGTGGCACTGATCCGCAGGGCGCAGGAGCCATCCAGTCTACCGAGAAAATGTCTCGGTGTGTTCCGATGGAGAAAACGGGTGGAGGAGGGTGTGTTATGAGTGAAGAAGTGATTACCCTTCGGGCGAAGAGACTATGGTCGGAAGGCAGGCGTTTGGAAGACGTAACGGGTGCGGTGGAGGCGGAGAAGGTGTCCGGCGTTTTCGGCCGGACCCCGCCGGGCGGACCAAACGGGGGTGTACTTCCCGGATCCCTGGCGGGTAAAGTCGGGCCGGAAGGCCTCACTCCGCAGGACGGGTGGAAAGTACTGCAAATGGGCGAAGAGGTTTCCCTGATCCCCGGGATGATCGATTGCCACGTGCATTTGGTATTTCCCGGTGACGGATCGGGTTTGCATCGAGCGCTACAGCCCGATGGTTACACCCTGTTGCTAAGGGCCTCGGACAATGCCGCGCGGGCACTGGGTGCCGGAGTTACCACGGTCGTCGATGCCGGAGCGCCGGGGAGCGTAATCTTTCCCCTGGCAGAGGGTATTGAGTCCGGTGTGACGCGCGGTGCCCGGGTAATACCGGCCGGAGCCCCGATAACCATCACCGGCGGGCACTGCTGGCCCATGGGCGGAGAAGCCGACACCGAAGAAGAGGTGGTTGCCCGTGTCAGGGCTCAAATGCGAGACGGCGCAAAACTGATCAAAGTCATGGGAACCGGGGGAGGTACTCCCGGCACCAATTCTTACGTTCCCGTTTATCCTAAAGAAGTGCTCGAGGCAATAGTTGCGGAGGCTCGGCGTCTGGATCGCCGTACCCTCATACACTCCGGAGCCACCGTGGCCACGCGCGCCGCCGTGCGCGCCGGCTTCGATGTCATTTTCCATGCTCACTTTCACCGTTCCGACGGCACTTTGGTGTACGACGATTCACTGGTTGACGAGATGCTGTCGGAAGGAACGCGGGTGAATCCCACCCTTTGGGTGAACCGGGTGCTGGGGGAAGTTGCCCAAAGGGAAGCCCGAGACGGAGTCCGGGGAGCGGCCGAGCGCGCGGAGATGCGCAACGAGCGTTACGAGGGGCAAAAGGAAAACGTTACCAGAATGTTCGAGGCGGGAGTTCGACCGCTCATGGGATCCGATTCCGGCTGGGGTCACGTGAGTTTCGAGGATGGCCTCCTTCGCGAGTTACAGTGTGCTTCGGATCTCGGTATGTCGGCGGAGGATCTACTTGACCTGGCTACCGCCGGTGCCGCCGAGTTCCTCGGGCGTGATGATCTGGGAAAGATAAGAGCGGGCGCCGTCGCAGACATAGTGGGCGTGGGCGGATCCCCGTGGCGTGATATTGCAGACCTGGGAATGGTTGAGTTCGTGATGTCCGGCGGGTCGGTCTACACTTCGCGTTTCCCGCTCGGCTCAAGTGACGAAGCCGACTGACACTGCCGGTGATCTATTTTGTCCGCCCGGGCGAAGACACTTTGCGGCGGATATGGATATTTCTTTGCTCCCGGGGGTTGAACTGGTTTCCCCGCAGCTTTATCCTTCTTTAGAATACTTGCTCCGTGGCCCGGACTGATTTGCGATTCGGGCCGACGGATTCGGGGGGAAGGGCATTGCGGGCCGAGGCGAGTTCCAGACTGGTTTCCCGGGGAATCGATCTGGATCGCATAATCCAAATCATGAAGTTTCACATACC
>CAYLPL010000179.1:0-3676 GCA_964385545.1 uncultured Clostridia bacterium
GGAGCAAAGGAGGGCGCAGCCGGGAATGTACACGGATCCCTGAGGTGGAAGGTCAGGCGGCAGGGTCCCGAGGGTTGGCGAAAGGGGGTGTGTGGGGGGAAGACCATTCGTGGATCGAATCCCCGGGACAGGGGGGCAGCGATTTCCCGGCAGTAGAGATACCCCGCTTCCTCGAGCTCCATCTCCCGCCATACCTCCCACAGGGGACAGTGCTCGAAGACCGGTTCCGCCCGGTCTCCCTCGACTTTCGTTCGCACTTTGAAACCGGCATCGCGCTGCATGTCGTAATACTCGAGATAATTCCTTACGGTCAGTTCGGCGCCGTCCTCCCTCGCACGGCGGGCGATATCGGCGCCGCGGCCCTCCCCGAATCGCCTCACCCCATGGCGGATTGCCTCCCGGCCCTCTTCACCGAATCTTTTCACCACTTCGTCCGCCAGCGTTGCAAATAGTCTGGCCATCAACTCCAGGTTGGGATCTCGGGACATCGGTAACTCTCCTCCCTTATCCTGCGGCATTCGCGGTCTTTTCGCCGGATCCCGGTCCCGGCAAAGCTTCCCATCCCCCGAATACCCCGCTGCGAGATTCCTCTCGGGGTCCAGTTCGCGAATTCGGCCGCTGGTCCTTTCGGAGGGGGTACTCCGGTACTTTCGTCCGATGGATTCGCCGGTATTCGACGCTAAAGTAAAGGCGACAGCGAGAGGGGAGATGATCGACGTGGAAGAGAGAACGATTTGTGCCCGCGGACTTTGCAAGCAGTACGACGACATTGCAGTGCTCAAGGGCATAGACCTCGACGTACGGGAGGGAGAAATCTTCGCGCTTTTGGGACCCAACGGCGCCGGGAAAACCACGACCCTAGAATGTCTAGAGGGCCTCCGACCCTACGACGGCGGACACGTTTCGGTCGCCGGGATAGATCCAGCCACCCATCCCGCGGATCTGTTCCGCTGCATCGGGGTTCAGCTTCAAACCGGTTCACTGCCGCAAAACCTCACCGTGTTCGAAATCCTGCAACTGATGTCCGCCTATCACGGCGTGGAAACGGACCCCACCATCCTGGGAACCCTGGGCTTAACCGATCGCGCAAACGACGCCTATGGAATCCTCTCCACCGGCCAAAAGAGGCGTCTGGATCTGGCGTTGGCCCTGGCTCATCGGCCCCGCATCCTATTCCTGGACGAACCCACCGCCGGCCTCGACGTTTCATCCCGGCTCACCATTCACCGCCTCATCTTCGCAACCCGCGACCGCGGAACCACCGTGGTGTTATCCACCCACGACATGGCTGAGGCCGAACACCTGGCCGATCGAGTCGCGGTCCTGATGGCGGGCCGCATCGTGGCATCGGGCTCACCGCGGGATCTGACCTCCTCGGGAGCGGGATTGAGCAAGATATCCGTGCGTACCGCCCACGAAAGCGTGCTCACCTCGCCGACGTTTTCGAAGTTCGAGCGGGACGGGGATTACGCGGTGGCCTTCGACGATTCCCCGGGGCCCCTTGTGGCCCGCCTTTTGGAACACGTAGAACGAAATGGCGATATCCTGTTGGACTTGCGGGTGGAAAGACCCTCCCTCGAGGAACGCTTCCTCGAACTGGTGGAGGAGGAATCGGCGTGAACACCTGGGGTCCCGGTTCGAAGCGGGCAGCGATTGACGAGCTCCGAGGGGAGATATGCGAAAAGATGAAGGCCTTTACCCTGCACCTTCGCTACGAATTAGCCGCGATAATCAGAAATCGTACGTTGCTTTTGATGAATTACCTGATGCCCCTGGGATTCTACCTGTTGATGGGGGGAGTTATGACGGAGATTAACCCGTTCTTCGCGGACCAGATGATCCCCGCGATGGTCACCTTCGCCGTCCTTTCCGCGACGATCATGGGTGTGCCGACGCCGCTCATCGAGGATCGCGAGGCGGGTGTGCTGCGTGCCTACCGGGTCCACGGAATCCCGGGTTGGTCTTTGATCACCGTCCCCGTCGTCGCCACGGGTCTTCACGTGGGGTTGGTCTCATTGATCATCGCGATCAGTGCCCCGGTGCTCTTCGGGGCGCCGGCCCCGGAAAACCCGATCGCGTTCGTCGCCGTTGTCGCCCTTACCTTCTTCGCCCTGGCCGGGATGGGTTCGCTCATCGGCGTCATATCCGCGAACGGACGGATCGCCATACTCTGGCAGCAGACGGTCTTTCTACCCACCATGCTCCTCGGCGGATTGATGGTACCCACCGAGATGCTCCCCGACGTCTTCGCGCGGGTGGGGCATCTCTTCCCGGCCACCTACGGGATGCAGGCACTTTTGGGTCTGGCCTTTGCCCGGGAAACATCATATCCGGGACATTACGCCGTCTCCACGCTGCTCATCGGGGGCCTGCTCTCTTTCTTCCTGGTCCACCGTCTCTTCTCGTGGGACGACCGCGAAAGCGGGAGATCCCATCCCGCCCTGGCGGCACTGGCCCTCCTACCCTACGTCACCGGTGCCCTTTTGCTGCCCCTTTGAGTTTGCCGGGGCAGGGAAAGAGGCGGGGAATGCGGTAAGTAGTGAACGACGGAAATTGTCGTGAGATACGGGGGCGAGAAGATGAATGAAATCCGGGTGTTGATCGTCGACGACCATCCCCTCTTTCGGCGGGGAGTGCGGTTGTACCTCGACACGGTGGAGGACATCCGCGTGGTGGGAGAGGCGGAAGACGGGGACGGGACCCTATCCGCCCTCGCCGACCGTGAGATCGACGTCCTGCTTTTGGATTTGCAGATGCCCGAACGCGACGGAATAGACGTCATGCGGGAGATATTCGCCCGGGGATCTGCGGTGCGAATCCTGGTCCTAACCTCCTTTGGAACCTGGGATCGGATCCGCGCTGCCCTCGGGGTCGGGGCCTCCGGGTACGTACTAAAAGACGCCGATCCCCGGGAACTCGAGGCGGCCATCCGGGCGGTGGCCGCCGGCGGAAGCTACCTGGATCGGCGGGCCACCGAGGAACTACTGCACCGGGTCGAACCCGAGGCCTTCGCCCCCGGATCGAGCGGAAGGGAGCCGCTATCTGGGCGCGAGATGGAAGTGCTGGCACTGATAACCCGCGGCATGGGAAATCGGGAAATAGCACAAACCCTCGTGGTCAGCGAAAAGACCATAAAGACCCACGTCGCCAACATAATGGCTAAGTTAGGCGTCAAGAACCGGACGCAGGCTGCCCTCGTCGCCATGCGCGAACGCCTCGTCCCCGGGGAGTGATGGCCTTGTACGACGTCCAAGAGGGGCTAGTGGATATCGAGGGAGAACCCAATTACCGTAATTCCTTCCTTTTCAGCGCCGCGGCCGGGGCGGGTTTCGGATTCATCGCCTCGCTCATCTTCCTTGGCACGGTGGCAACGTCCTGGTCGGCGGCACCGGTGATCGCGATTTCCACGCTGGCGGCTGGCGCCGCTTCCGGACTGGCGGGGTTGGGGGGAACCTACCTGGACGAGCTACTCCGAAGGAGGGGGCTCGGTCGTGCCCTCAGGGCCGTGATCAGCTTCGGCGGCGTCGCCCTGCTGACTTTGGGTGGGGCCATCCTGGCGACGGTGCTGGGACTCATATCCCCCGATCCCACGGTACGGCAGCTCATGTTCTGGGGTGCCGCAGCCGGCCTCCTCTTCGGAGCCCTGGTGGCGGCGATCACCTACCGCGGGGCTACC
>CAYLPL010000180.1:0-3657 GCA_964385545.1 uncultured Clostridia bacterium
TTGCGACTCCAACTCATCGAAGACACTATCCCCTGCATTGACGACGTAATTCATGACAGCGTCCAGTATTTGGTGCACCCCGCTGGGAATGGAGCTGACATGCACGAGTGAAAATTCCTTAGCCGCCAGCCTGCAGTCGGCCAGCGCCAATCGGGTTTGCCCCCGATCATCTACCCTCGGATACAGCCTGACGTTGAGCCGAAGGCCCTCGGCCTGCACGTCGATATCTCCGAAATCGTAAGCGAGGATCACCAAGATCGCGGCGGCGACCCCGGTAACCAGACAGTGGAAAGGTAAAGCCCTGCAGATGAGGGCCGTCACACCGGCTACTGCCAACAACCTGGGCGTGGCACGGCGCTCCAGGATGGCGCCGAAATGCGCTTCTCTCAGGTAGAACCGGGCCTCGACACCGTGGGAAAGGATCGGAATCTGCTGCTCGAGACGCCGTAACTGTTCCTCGAGGGCTGCCCTAGTTGGTGGATAACCAGGTCCTGCCCCGAGACTGTCCAAACGATCTCGGATTTCCCCTATCAGAGCCCTTACCGTATCTATCCTCGGATCCTCTTCAACGAACTCCAAGGATTCCAGGACCCGGCTCGACAAATCCCCCTCCTCCACAGGGTTAATGCCCAAAGAGAAGTGAATGTCCCGCAGCCGAACTTCCAGGAGTTCACCCAGTATCCTCTCCCATTCCGTCTCCACTGGGTATTCTACCTCTATGCGCCCCAATCTTTGCCATACCAGAGTGTCGCGCAGTGCCTTTTTTGTAGCCATGTCCAGGTGATCGTAGCGTTCCTCGGGCTCGCCCCGATAGGCTTCAACCGAAGAGGCGATAGTCTCGACCAAAGAAGAAGGGCACTGCAACTCTTGTAATCGTGTCTCGAGCGACTCCGCATCGCCGATCCCAAGCATCTCTTGGGCCAAATTGGCGGCGATCCGATCAAGCAAACCCTGCCCCTCTTCTTCATCGTGCATGAGGCAGTAGATTCCCGATCTTTCGGGATGTGCCTCCGCATGCTGTGCCAACTGCATCAGCCAGTCCAATACCAGTGTACCGTCTCGTCCTTCGAAACCCTGCAGACGTTCGGCGGCCACCTCCACGAGGGTCTCCACATCCCGAAGAATCTCGTCACACAAATTGGCGCCTACCCGGGGAGGCCCAGGGCGATTCGATATCCTCCCGAGGACCGGTTCTCTCAGAGAGACCCCGAGATCGATGGGATCCGGACCGTGAAAAGTCGGTTGTGTCTTCGTTTGCCCGGACCCGGATGTCTTCCCGATTAGGGCGGAGAGTCTTTCTTCGTTCTTCAAATGTTTATCGCGGTGCAAAACGCTCGACCGCCGGGCCATGACTCGCTCGTGGCCTGGCAATTCGCGTTCTCTAGCCCAGCGGGAGGACAGGTCTTCCATTTCTGGAGGTAGCCGAAAACTATCCGGACGGTAACTCATGACTTCCAACTCCACCACGCGAACCCGGGTCAGGGCTTCTCGCCCACCGGGCGCATAGGTTATGACCTCCAGCGGCATTCCCCCTGAGACCAGATCCTCCATGGGGTCGTCTCCTTCGGCTCCGAGGATACCATCCCCAAACATGGCGGCAAAAACTCCGCGTACGTAGGGGGAAAGGGTCGGGTCGTCACTTAGTTCGAAATCCTGGACGAATTCACCGGTGACTCCGGGAGCGCCGAGGGTCACCCGGTATCTTGTCACGGGGTAGCCGAGGATCTCGCGCTTTTGGGAAACCGACGATATGGTCACATTTATGGGCTCTCGCGGATGCGGAGCAATCCGTGATTTTGCAGGTATCTCGAGGTACCCTCCCAGCGAGCGATCTAAATAGATCATGTCACCAGAATCGAGAGAAGTGATGATGCTGTGGGGCTCCCCCAGGGGGCCTGTCTCCAGTATATCCATCCGCACACTATCTCGAGTCCCCGTCAGTGACACTTTACCCTTGGATTTCCGCCGTCTCCTCGAAGCCATCCACGGCGCCATGCGCGAAAGCAATTCGCCACAGGAGTCATCCATCTCCACCTCCGCGACCAGGCGTAGCCCGCCGGAGAGCCCTCTATCTATACCAGGCCGTTTACCTCGAATGCGATCTGCACCGTTCAATGTGCTCACTCCTCCCTAGGTGTCGAAACTAACGACGCCTTCAATTATGATCTGGATATGGTAGTAGAAAGCATCTTCGTGCGGTATGGAAAGACCCGGTAGCTTCGCAAATTGATCGTCGGGACGATATATCCATATTCTGCGCTATATGGGAATCTCCCCCTATCCTGCAAGCATCTCTCGGGTCGGATTTCCTCCATCAGGAGAAGCCAGCCGGTACACAACCATAAACCAAAAAGCAGCGCGAGCATTCCCAGAGAATGGGGACATGCCTCAGGTGCCCTGGCATTGGATCCTCCTAATTCGGTCGCAGTGTTTGCATATTCTGAGCAGCCAAGAGTGTAGGCAAATCTCTCGTCGAGGTCTTTGGGGCAAAAGGAGATCGCGCATCCCTATGCCATCCTGTTTTTTGGACCCCTCAGCTCGTTCTCGTTGCTCATTTCCGCGGCGGGGATTCGGCTCATGTCCTGTAAGCAGCTACCCAGCGCAGGGTTGACGCGGAATTTTTAATGCCCTTCAGATGCAGGACATTTCGGAGTATCCTAACGCCTGGATTGTGAAAGGCGTACCTCTCAATCATCGACGCGTTGCGAAGGAAGGGCTGGCGCTGGCCATTGCGGATTATGCCACTATCTTCCGCCTATCTATGGTCTGGCTCGATGGAGGCAATGTGACCATCTCATTGGTACCAGACGAGTTCCGGGGAGATTGAGACTTCCTCGGTCCGAGATCTCCACCATCTCGGGGGGATTATGCGTGACATTGCGTAACCATTATCGACTCCTGACAATCTCATCGGCACTGATGGCGATTCTAGTAGTCAGTGGTCGGCGTTTTTCTCCGGCCTCGGGAAAAGAGGAAGCGACCGATTCCCCGGAAGACATCCAAGAATCGACAGAAATACCAGACGAGAAGGGGACTATAGCTGCTACGAATACCAATGTGTTAGTACCCACTCCGTGGAAGGTGAGGATACCCAGATGGCCATTGTGTACGAAGACGACGAGACAATGCGGCCTCGGGTCGATAGCGAAGGCGACATGCTAAAAGCGGAGGCCGAGGGGCAACCATTACAAGGACAAGACCTCGATAGCATTCGGTAGCAATGTTCCGATGGCCAATCGCGCGATATCTGATGCCTTTGGCGCGGTAGAATCTCACCGCGCGGGATATGGCGCAGGGTCAAGAACCCGGCACCAAGGTGCGGACTATCTCGGCCGACGCGACGCCGAAGCCAACTAGGATGGTAATGCGTCTTTTGAAACCGGAGTTTCCATTGGAACAAACCAATATCTACGTTGTAACCGATCTTGGCGCTCTATTTCCATGCCGGTGGCCTGATAATTCGTACACCTGGAGGGAAATGCCGCGGAAAGGGAGGAATCTTCCATCGACAGCAACGAGTGGAGAAGTCCGCGAGGTTTTGTAGAGCTAGTACAATCGTCCGAAGAACTGAATGGAGTAAGCACAAATGTCAGGCTTTGGTGGAAGCGACAGGCGAAGCCATGGATGTGGTCCCGCCCTTCTGATCGGCAGAACCGG
>CAYLPL010000181.1:0-3642 GCA_964385545.1 uncultured Clostridia bacterium
CGGGCCAGGCCCACCCGCGCACCCGCCTCGGTGATGAGATCGCTACCCGGGGCGAAGCGGCGCCGAAGCAGACCCCATCTGGCGCGGCGAAAGGCCCGCGGATCCCCTTTCGCGAGGAGGTGAAAGCGGGGGATGCTGACCGAGATACACCTTCGCCCCAGCTCCCCCAAGCCGTCGGCGACCAGGTCCTCCAGGAGTTCCTCCAAGGGGAAGGCCTCGGTAGGCGGCGGCGAGTAACCGGTCATCTCTGCCAGGGATGCCATATCCCCCGCGATCTCCAGGAGGTAGGATGTGCGCCGATTCACCTTCTCCCAGCCTTCGGTGACTTGGTCCGGGGAGGCGGCGGCGCGGGCATCACGCAGGCCGCGGGCCAGCTGCAGTATCTCCCGGGAGAGCAGGCCGAGGATGGCCGGATCCATCTCCAACCGATCCGGCGGGAGATGGGACGCCCCGGCCGGGATACCCCGCCAGGGGGCGGATCCCAAGCTACCCATCAGGTGCAATAGGAACAGAGAGACGGCAATTCCCGCAAAGGCGGCCCCGAGTTGTATCCCGGCGGCGGGATCGAGATCAAACGCCACGGCGGGTGCCTCCTCGAAGACGGCGAAGGATTCACCGATGACGGCGGTTTGGGGGAGCCGCCGTCGCAAGATGAAGAGATCGCCTGCGTCGGTTTCTAATCGCTCAACCTTCCCGTCGGCCGGTGGCAGCTCGGATGGGGTGGAGCCGGGGGCGAAAATCTCCGGGTGGTTGGAAAGCAACGGACGGGAGGAGGAATCGAGCACTAACAGGCCCACGGCGACATCCCCGGTTGCCGGGTCGGTGGTGAGGCGGTTGAGTTTTGCCGGGTCGGGCGCGGGGTGGGAGAGTTCCCCTTCCACCAACTCGGCCCACTCGCCCAGGTTGGCCGCGATCTCCCCGGTCTGCCTCCTCACCGAGAGCACTTCGAAGGTCCCGTAAGAAATCGCCAGAGCCACGGCGATCACCGCCAGCAGGCGAAATGCACCGATCGCTTTCCTCATCAAGACTCCCACCTCCCCGTTCGGTGACTACGCGAGAATTCGCCGGCGCGTCTTCGGCTCCTCCAACCGGGATGATACGCCGATTGGCCCGGTGGCGGCGGGGGAGTGAAATTCTCTTTGCAGGGGTGAGGGGGAAGAACATCGAATTGTACAGCATCCTTGATCACGAACTCGGTCGGTTCGTCCCGTTCGCGACGGGAATTACCGGACGTCCACGTCGTGGATCTATCTTCGCCGGAAACGTTACCTCTCTAATTATTCGAGCCCACTTCACGAGACGACTGCCGACCCGATCGATTCACACCATAGCCCCGGATGGGAGGCTTCTATGAAGGTAAGACTGGTGGCGCCCGCGGAACCCACGAGATCGGCACGAACGCGGGGTAAGGGCCTTTTCCCGCCCATGAGCCTGGCAGTATTGGGTTCTCTGACCCCGGAAGACATCGAGGTAGAAGTGGTGGACGAGAACATTGGGAAACACGATTTCGACGCGCCGGCGGACCTGGTGGGCATAACCTCCATCACCGCCACGGCGCCGCGCGCCTACCGCGTGGCGGGC
Source organism: uncultured Clostridia bacterium (assembly GCA_964385545.1). Lineage (GTDB taxonomy): Bacteria > Bacillota > Sulfobacillia > SLMV01 > SLMV01 > CSSED11-154. Next base: position 1,582 of record CAYLPL010000181.1, read on the forward strand.
GAGTACCGGCGTCGGGGTGTGCCGGTGGTCATGGGTGGGATGCACGCCAGCGCGTTGCCCGAGGAGGCCCTAAAACACGTGGATGCCGTGGTGGTGGGCGAGGCCGAGGGCATATGGGAACGGGTGCTGGAGGATGCGGCTCGAGGCGAGATGTCCGGGATTTACCGGGCCGACGAGAGGCCTTCTTTAGAGCATCTACCCCCACCCAGGATGGATCTCTTCGATCCGTCGAGATACATCACCACCAACCTGGTGCAGACCTCCCGCGGTTGCCCCAACGCCTGCTCCTTTTGCGCCGTGACGCGCTTTTTCGGCCGGACCTACCGCATGCGCCCCGTTGCGGACGTGGTGGCCGAGGTCTCCCGGCTGAAGAACCGGCTGATATTGTTCGTGGACGACAACATAGCGGGTCACCGGCAGCGGGCCAAGGAACTGTTCCGCGGGCTGCGGCCGCTGGGGATACAGTGGCTGGGCCAAAGTTCCCTGGCCATCGCCGAGGACGACGAGCTTTTGCAGCTGGCGTCCGACAGCGGCTGCATCGGTCTTTTCATCGGTTTCGAATCCCTGAACCCGGAGAACCTGCGGGGAGTGGGCAAGGGATTGGTCAACCGCGCCGAGCGGTTCCGTGAAAGCGTGAGGAAGATTCATCGCGCGGGCATAGGCATCGAGGGTGCCTTCATCTTCGGCATGGACGCCGACGACGAATCGGTATTCGACCAGATCCTCGAGTTCGCCGAGAGCGCCCGCCTCGCCCTGGCCCAGTTCGGCATACTGACGCCGTTTCCGGGGACGCCGCTCTTCGAGGAAATGGAGCGGGAGGGACGGCTTTTGCACAGGGATTGGTCTCGCTACACCATATCCAACGTGGTGATGCGTCCGCGCGGGATGAGCAGGGAGGAGCTGGAGCGGGGATTCAACCGGGCCTATCGCAAGTTTTATTCCTACGGATCCATACTAAAGAGGTTGCTTCCCTCCTTCGGGAGGCACTTCTTCCTATATTTTGGACTGAACATGGTGTTTCGCCGGGTGGCCAGGGACATGCTGCGGACGAAATCTGCCGAAGGTGCGGGGATGGCGTGATTCGTACCGCTTGATCATGTCGCGAGAGGAGAAACGAGGAGAATGGCGAGGATGATCATCGAGGCGGGAAGGCTGATCGACGGCAGGGGTAACGTGGAGGAGAACCGGGCTCTGGTGATAGAGGGGAAGTACATATTCGGGGTATTGCCCCTAGAGGCGGTGGACGCGAGACCCGACGATGAGGTGATAGATGCCGGAAATCAGACCGTGATGCCAGGCCTCATCGACTGCCACGTGCACACCCGAAGCGGCGGGTATCCCGAGGAGCGGGCGTCGGCGCACACGGCGACCATACCGGATTTCACCCTCAGGAGCCTGACCAACGCGCAAAAGGACCTGGAGGCGGGTTTTACCACCATAAGGGACCTGGCGAGCATCGGTTTCGCCGACGTCGCCCTGCGCGACGCCTTCGAGCGCGGTGACTTCCCGGGACCGCGCATGAGGGTGGCGGGGCACGGTCTCACCATGTGGGGCGGTCACATGCACCGAAACCACCAAATGAGGCCGGGACTGGACACCGCACAGATCATGGGCGTGGTCAACACGGTGGACCAGGCGAAGGAGGCGGCCCGCTACCAGATTTCCCGCGGGGTGGACTTCATCAAGTTCAACACCGCCGGAAGCCACCGGCTCGAGGACGGCAGTATCACCATACACAAGGAGATGGACTACGAGATGCTCGCGGCGGCGGTGGAGGAGGCCAAGAAGGTAGAGATAATGACGGCCGCCCACTGCCACGGCGGTGAAGGGGCGACCGACACCATCCGGGCCGGGGTGGATACCCTGGAGCACGGCCACTTCCTCACTGACGAGCACCTGGAGCTGATGCTCGAGCACGGCACCATCTTCGTCCCCACCCTCAGTCCCAACGAGAAACTGTACGAGAGGGGCCGCGAGGCCCTGGGCGGGGTCTGGGATCGCTGGGAGTGGCTGGAGACGGTGATGGAGATCAAGACGGATACCCTGGCGCGGGCGATAAAG
>CAYLPL010000182.1:0-3623 GCA_964385545.1 uncultured Clostridia bacterium
CTTCGCGGGTCACCACTTCTCCCGGGGCCTTGGTGCGAAAGTCCTCATTGGCAAGCTTGGCGCGGGAACGTTCCAGGTTCGCCTGCGCCTCTTCGAGTTTCTTTCCGAGGCGTTCTCTTTCGCGCTCCAAATCCACCACGCCCTCGAGCGGCAGGAATACCTGCACTTCTCCGGCAACGCCGGTGAGGGCCTGATCGGGGCGGTCGAAATCTTCCGGTGCAAATTCCAGTTCCTCGACCGCCGCCAGTTCCAGGACGTGGTTTTCGAATCTTCGCAGCTTGTCTTCACTACTGGTAGGTGCCGCCAATATGACGGGTACCCGCGTACCGGGAGAAATGTTGACTTCCGCCCGCAGGTTTCTGATAGTCCGGATTACCTCCTGAAGCAGCGGCACACCCAAATCGTCACCCGACCGCGGATACTCCTTATCGCCGGGCCACAGCGCCTCGATCAATAGGCCGTCCCGTCCGGGGATTGCCCCCCACATCTCCTCGGTCACGAAGGGGAGGATGGGGTGGAGTAATCGCAGCAGACCGGCCAACACTTCAAGTAGGGTGTGCAATGCCGTGTGCCTCGACTCGAGGGCTACACCCTCAGCCAGACGGGTCTTTGCCATCTCGATGTACCAGTCACAGAACTCGCTCCACGCGAAATCGTACGTCCGGCGCAGGGCCTCGCCGATTTGATAATCCTCGAGATCCCGATTGACTTCCTCTACCACCCGGCCCAAACGGTCAAGTATCCAGCGGTCCTCGGGTTCCAGGGAGGTCGGTTTCGCCCCGGGATCAAATTCGGCATCGACGTTCATGAGAACGAAACGGCACGCATTCCACAGCTTGTTGGCAAAATTCCTTCCTGCCTCAACCCGTTCCCAAAAGAACCGCATTTCGTTTCCGGGGGAGTTTCCAAACAACAGGCTAAAGCGCAGGGCATCCGCACCATACCGCTCCACTACCTCCAGGGGATCGACACCATTGCCCAGGGTTTTGCTCATTTTCCTGCCCTCGGCATCAAGCACCAGGCCGTGGATAAGTACCGTGTGGAAGGGGATTTCGTCCACATGTTCGAGGGCACTAAATATCATCCGCGACACCCAAAACGGTATAATGTCCCAGCCCGTCACCAAGACGTCGGTGGGGAAGAAGTAATCCATCTCCGGCGTTTTGTCCGGCCAACCGAGCGTGCTGAAGGGCCACAGTGCGGAACTGAACCACGTGTCCAAGACGTCGGGATCCTGGTAGAGGGACCCGCCGCAGGACGGACATTCGGTGGGGTCCTCCTCGGATACGATCACCTCGTCACATTCTTCACAGTACCAGGCGGGTATCCGATGCCCCCACCAAAGCTGTCTCGATACACACCAATCGCGAACATTGTACATCCAGTGCAAGTATATTCGGCCGAAACGCTCGGGCACGAAGGTTACGCGTCCGCTCTCGACGGCCTCGATGGCGGGTCCGGCGAGATCTTTCATGCTCACGAACCACTGCCGGGATATCAAGGGTTCAACGATAGTGTGGCAACGATGACATTCTCCGACGGAGTGACGATGTTTCTCCATCTTGACCAATAGCCCGGCCTCGCGAAGATCATCGACAACGCGCTTTCGAGCCTCAAATCGATCCATCTCGAGATACGCCTCTCCAGCCGCCGCCGTCATACGACCATCCTCGTCGATGACCTGGATGCTTTCCAGGTCGCGTCGCTCACCCATTTCGAAGTCGTTGGGATCGTGGAAGGGGGTGATCTTTACCGCTCCGGTACCGAACTCCGGATCGACCGCCTCGTCGCCGATTATGGGAACGGGGCGATCCACGAGCGGAACGATCGCCGTCCGTCCCACCAGGTGGGAGAATCTCCCGTCTTCCGGATGCACGGCCACGGCCGTATCACCCAGGATAGTCTCCGGCCGCGTTGTCGCGATGGTAATGTAGTCGTCGGTGCCCCCACGGACCGGGTATCTCACGTAGTATAGGTGTCCCTCGCGTTCTTTGTGTTCCACCTCGATGTCGCTCAGCGCGGTGTGGCAGCTTACGCACCAGTTGATCATGTACTCGCCGCGGTATATGTGGCCCCCATCATAAAGGTTCACGAAGACCTTTCTAACCGCCCGCGAGAGCCCCTCGTCCATGGTGAAGCGCGTCCGAGTCCAGTCCGCGGAAAAACCCAGCTTGCGCATCTGGTTGATAATGCTCGCTTCGTAGATTTCCTTCCATTTCCAAACTTCTCGTTCAAAGGCCTCGCGCCCCAGGTCCTGACGACTCAGGCCCCTCTCTTTCATCAGGTGGCTGGACACCACGTGCTGGGTTGCGATTCCGGCATGATCGGTACCGGGTTGCCACAGGGTCTCGTACCCCTGCATCCGGTGTTTTCTTATCAATACATCTTGAATGGTGTTATTGAGAGCATGCCCGACGTGCAAATTGGCGGTAACGTTGGGAGGAGGCATCATTATGGTGTACGGTGTCCTGTCCGGATTCACCTCGGCGCGGAATGCTCCGGCCTCTTCCCAGGCGCGATACGTCCTATCCTCCACATCGTGGGGATCATAGTGGGGGGGAAGAGTAGTTGGGCTGACTCTATCTTTCGACATGATAACCTCCTTCGATCTCGATCGGATTTCCGACCAATACATCGGACACAAAAAAAAGCCCCCGACGCCTAAGGACGAAGGGGACTTGTACTCCGCGGTACCACCTTAGTTCCCCCATGTAGCGGGGACACTCGCCGAAGATAACGGCTCGAAGCCGTCTCCACCTACGCACCCACAGATTCTCGATGGAGCCGCTCGGGGACGACATTCGGATCCAAAAACCAAGGAGAACTCACAGCCGACGGATCTCCCTCTCTGGTGGCTATGGGGATCCTACTCCTTCCCTTCATAGCGTGTCTATTCTCAAGATATGTAAACAGTATACTTTCGGTGAACGGATGGGTCAAGAAAAAAGGTTTAGTTGCCGCGAACTTCGGCAAACAATAGAGGGGAACGACCTGATTGCTCACCCAATTCCTCGTCCCGAGCAGGTACGATACTCCATTCAACGAGCATCGAATACCGATCGGAGTGCGAACCGACCGGATGAGGACGCAGACGTCTTGCGTAAGATTTGCGACGGGTGGGAATCCTCGAGAAAGGGGAATCATTACATGGAAGGTCTCAAAGGAAGCCGCACGGAACAAAACATCCTCACCGCCTTCGCCGGTGAATCGCAAGCCCGGAATCGCTACACGTACTTCGCGGAGGTCGCCCGGGAAGAGGGCTTCCGCCAAATCGGTGCAATTTTCGAAGAAACCGCCAAGAATGAACGGGCTCACGCGAAGAGACTATTTGATCTACTCGAAGGTGGCGAGGCAAGTATCGAGGCCTCTTTTCCCGCGGGAGTAGTGGGTACCACCGAAGAGAACCTGGAAGCCGCCGCCGAAGGCGAGAGGTACGAACACACCGAAATGTACCCCGAATTCGCCGAGATCGCCAGGGAAGAGGGTTTCAACCAGGTTGCCGCCGTGTTCGAGGCGATAGCCGTCTCGGAAGTCGGGCACGAACGACGTTATCTGGATTTGCTCGCCAACGTGCGCGAAGGTCGGGTGTTCGAGAAGAACGACGAACGCGTATGGAGATGCCG
>CAYLPL010000183.1:0-3584 GCA_964385545.1 uncultured Clostridia bacterium
TTGTTGGTGGCCGTCGGCCTTATCACGACTGTACTTCTGCAGTCCGGTAAGAGCGCGGGTATTTCCGGGGCCATCGCCGGGGCCGGCGAATCCCTATTTGGCCGGCGCAAAGGGATGGACGAGTTTTTCGAAAAGATGACCACGTATTTGGCCGTGGGTTTCATGGCCCTGTCGGTGGTAATTGCGAGTTTGGTGTAGGCGGTCCATGACCGTCGGGAAGGGGTATCGTGGTGACTCGAGAGGAAGCCCTCAAACTGCTCAAAGAACACCTGAAGACACCGAATCTGCTGAAGCATACGTACGCGGTGGAGGCGGTCATGGCGAAGCTGGCCGAGCGCCTGGGTGAGGATCGAAAAAGATGGGCGTTGGCTGGGCTCCTTCACGACATCGATTACGATGAGACTTCCGACGATCCCGATCTGCACAGTCGCAAAGGTGCCGATATGCTTCAGGAGGCGGGCCTGGATTCCGAGATAGTGGAGGCGGTTCGTGCCCACAATGATCGGCACGGCTTTCCCAGGGAGAGCAAGATGGCCAAGGCACTGTACGCCACGGATCCATTGACAGGCCTGATCGTCGCCGCCACTTTGGTCCACCCGGACAAGAAGTTGGAGTCGGTCGATGCGGACTTCGTGATGAATCGCTTCGGCGAGACATCCTTCGCCCGGGGTGCCCGCCGGGAGAACATAGAGAGCATCGAAGAATTGGATGTGGAACTCGAGGAGTTCGTCGAACTGGCGCTGGATTCGATGCAGGAAATAAGTGACGATTTGGGCCTGTAGTTCGCAGGTTTAACCGATCTTGGCGCGGGGGGCCTCCTGAGGAGGTCCCCTGCGTTTTTTGAATCGATACATAAGTGACTCGATAAAGGTCCGGCAGTCCCGCTCGATGGAGCGGGTTTCGCTAATTCATGGGAGGCAAGCATTGGACGCCATTCCCATGCTCCTGGCACAGGCGCTGGCCGTGACTCAGGCGGCGTTGGGGTAGCTGGTATGGGTGGCGGAATGGGTCCTGATTCCCCCTTTGGATGCCCCCTCGCGTCGGGATTGCAGCAGGGCTTCTGGTTTTGCCCGAATGATCGTCCGTTTGGTGGTGCCACCGGTCGGCTGGGCATTATCGTTTGGTGACCTCGTTCTCCCGTTCGGCGGGTCTAGTGGCATGGCGTTCCGTCACTCCCTTTCGATCGGGGAAGATGGTAGTTCGCGGGCCTCGGGCAGGGCGAGAGCCTAATCGCCGGGGCGCTCTCGGAAGCCGCGGACGTCCCGGTGTGGCTGTTCCGGCCGCCGCGAGGCCTGTACAATGATAACGTAATACAAATGGTTGATACGCGGGGATGTGTTCTGGTCCTTTGGTCGCCAGGCTCCAAAGGTCGGTTGGGTACCTCATCGGCACAAATGGTACCCATGTTGCAGGCGAATACTGCGGACGGGGAGATCTTGTTGCTTTACGATTCTCGGGGTTCTTTTACCGGGTAGGGTGCCGATAGGAAACCGCCGTGGCCGCCCTGGGTACGCTGATCGATCGACTCCGTGAACGAGGTTTCAAATTTGCCGCCATTACCGAGTTGATCGTGATGACCCTGCCGATCGAAGGAGATGTTCCCTGATGGAAACCACATCCCTCGAAATTAGGCGTGCCCGGGTCTCGGATGCTGTGGCGATGGGACGCATATTCCGCGACTCCTTTGCGGATACCGTGGAGGATCTTCTGCCCGGCGGCGCACCCGAAGGGCTATTCGAGGACATAATGGCCTTTTTGATCAGGGCAGATTCGGATGCCTGTCTCGTGGCGGAGTCTCAGGGATCGGTTATCGGATACTGCATCGCGCCGGCGAGTATGTTTCGGATATGGATCCGGGCTCCCTTCAGCCTCCGGATGCTTGGTCTAGCCTGGGCGGCATTGGTCGGGGACCTGGGGTTGGGCCCGCGGCGCCTGCTGACGCTTCTGGGCGATAAGGTGACCTTTTTTGCCAGTTTCGGTGTGGCTCGTTTCAAAGGGGTGGCTCAGATCCTTTCGGTGGCCGTGGACCGGGGTGCGCGCGGACGAGGCGTGGGTTCTTTGCTGCTGGAGGCTACACTGCGAAGACTTCGGGCCGATGGTGTCCGCCATGTGAAGCTCGAGGTTCGCCCCGACAACGAGGCGGCGAGACGGATGTACGAAAAGAGGGGCTTCGTCCGCCAGGGACGCACCGAGGACAGCCACGGTCGCTGGCTGGTCATGTTGAAGGATTTGCGAGAAGATGACGGTGAGGAATCCGATGCGGGGTGATTGTTGATGGCCAAAGGAAAAGAGGGCGGACCTCCCGCGATTGCCAGAAACAGGAAGGCTTTCCGGGATTTCCACATAGAGGAGCGCCTCGAGGCGGGAATAAAACTAACCGGTACCGAGATCAAGGCGGTGCGCGAGGGCCGGGTGAACCTCGCCGACTCCTTTGCGAGTGTGGAGGGTGGAGAAGTGTTCCTTCACAACATGCATATCGGGCCGTATAGCCACGGTACGATATATAATCACGAGGCGCGCAGGAGCCGGAAGCTCTTGCTTCACAAAAGGGAGATCGATTACCTGTACGGCAAGACCCGGGAACAAGGTTATACTCTGGTGCCACTCAAGCTCTACCTGAGTAGAGGCTGGGTCAAGGTTGATCTCGCCATAGCCAAAGGTAAGCGCGAGTTCGATAAGCGTGAAACCGTCAAGAAACGAGACGCGGAACGGAAGATGCGTCAGGCGATGAAGCGGAGCAGGTGAACCGATGCTTGCGACCCGTACTTCGCGCGGCCCGGCGGTCAAAATTGACATTTGGGTCCATCCCCCGTACAATTAGTGATGCGAATGAGCGTAGTCCCTCTAACTCACGTGGGGGTGAGCAGGGTCGCTCCGGGCACTGTTGGTGTAGACAGCAGGTCGAGTTTGCCGCACTCTCGTAAAACGCGGCTTCTAATCAAGTGCCAACAATGACTACGCTCTGGCTGCTGCGTAACACGTAACAGCCACGTCCACCCGTCCTCGGTCCGTTGGGGCGGTGCTGGGCGACACTCAGACGGACTGGTTCGGGGAAGAGCCCGCGTACCCCGAACGAGATTAAGCGGGATAACCCGATAGGGACTCCGCCCGTGGAGGCCCGTTCGGGTGACTGAAAAGTACGGGCTAAGCCTGTAGCGGTCTACGCTTGCGGGCTCGGACACTCGGGGTGCGACTCCCCGACACCTCCACCAAATTGATCCATTAAATGGCGCCGCGCGATTCTTTCGGGCGGTAGTTTTTTTAGCCGGATACACCGTCGAGGGGGCTCTTTTCCATCGAACAAATGTTTGATATCCTTGAGTCGGAGGTCGGTCGAGTTGTCCGATTGCGTGGGGCCATGTCACCTCAGAAAAGAGCTTCCCGTTGCCCTATCGGTGATACACCTGGATATGGACGCCTTCTATGCCTCCGTGGAACAACGGGATGATCCCGCTCTGAAAGGAAAACCGCTGATCGTGGGCGGCAGTCCCGACGGGCGTGGCGTGGTCTCCACCTGTTCGTACGAGGCGCGCCGCTTCGGCATACACTCCGCGATGCCTTCCAGTCGCGCCAAAGATCTCTGT
>CAYLPL010000184.1:0-3582 GCA_964385545.1 uncultured Clostridia bacterium
CATAAATGCCCCGGGGTCACCCTCATCGGCATTGCAGATGATGTATTTCTCGTCGCCTTCCGCCTCCTGGGCAAACTGCCACTTCAAGCCAGTGGGAAAACCAGCTCCACCGCGACCGCGCAATCCCGCCCGTTTAACCTCCGCCACCACCTCTTCGGGTGACATGCGCAGCGCCGACTCCAGGCCCCTGTATCCTCCGATTTGGACGTATTCGTCCAGCGATTCGGGATCGATGATGCCCGAATTGCGCAAGACCAGCCTCTTTTGCCGACGAAAGAACGGAGTGTCCCAAAGCAGTGGGACATCGTGGAGTTCGTGGATACCGTCGGCCGGCGAATGAGTGCCCAAAACGAAGTCCTTGGGCACCGCACCGCCCTCGACGACCATGTCCCAAAGGAGTTCCGCGTTTTCCAAGGTGACGGGCCCGAACGACATTCGAGGCCATTTTGGCAATTCAATGTCCACGATCGGCTCCATGGTGCAATAGCCGAGGCAGCCCGTCTTTTTCAGCACGAGGTTATCCGAATCCGATTCCGCAATCCGTTCGGCAAAAAAATCGTGGATGCGTCCGGCTCCGGCGGCCAATCCGCACGTACCGGTACCGACAATGATGGTGGTGAGACCTTTCCCATTTCTATTCATCGCGCCTCACGCTCCTTCGCCCGCAGGTCGCGCACCAGTTTCAGCGCCTTTTGCGGCGTCATGTGGCCGTGAAACTCGTCGTTGACATTAACCAGTGGAGCCATACTGCAGGCACCCAGACACGCGACGGTATCCACGGTGAAAAGCCCATCCCGCGTCGTGGCATTCTCTCCATCCAGGCCGAGTTCTGCCCGCAACACCGAGTGTATCTCGGCCGCTCCCTTCACGTGACATGCGGTTCCGGTGCAAATCTGAATGTGATTCTTTCCCAACGGCTCGAGGCGAAATTGATTATAGAAGGTAGCCACACCGTAAACCCGAGCTTCGGACAATCCCAGGTAATCGGCAATTCGGGCGACTTCAGTCCTGGGTAAGTACCCGAATCGTTCCTGGGTAGCCTGCATCAGGGGAATCAGCCCGCCCGGATCCGCCGGGCTAAACTTCCCGGGTTCATCCGAGGCAACGACCGAGGGTCGCGGCAGGTGCCCTCCGGGCACTTCCGAACAGCGACAGATCTTGACGCGATTCATGATGAGACATCTCTCCCTTCACCGGGGCCGAAACCCCCAAAAGCTTCCCTTCAGGACCATCTTCGGGTCATTCTCAATCCTTCAGTATTTGTCCTATCGCTCGATGGGCGAGAAGGGCCACTCCTCCCCCGATCAGTGCGGTCAAAAGCTGCGGCGTTCCCATCGCGACGGCAATGGGTGGGGGTACGGTGACGAAAAGGCGAACTGCCGTCGCCAAAACGGCGAACTTCGCCAAGGCCGCCACCACCACTGCCAGGATAGGTTGCTGCTTGCGTACCAGTGCGAAAAGCAACACCAGGACGGCGTTGGCCAGGGCAATAAACGGAATCATCGGGCCCAACGGTGCCGCTAGGATACCGCGCTGGAACGCGATTAAGGGGGTCAGGCTTCCGATTATCACGCCGGACACGGGACCCGCGAACAGCACGCTTAGGATCAGCATTGCATTCACGGCGGGCCCGGTGATCGGCTGCGGCAGTCCAATCATCTGAAACGCCAGCGTCAGGGCCAAGAGCAGGGCAGTGCGGGTAATCCAGCGAGTTGTGGACGATGCATTACTGGTAGCATTGATGCTCATAATTCCGTCACCCTCTCGAATCGAGAAAACTGATTTGGTTCTCCGGAACTCCGGCGAATCCGTCTCCCATGTAAGGCGGAGCTTCGGCTCCCCGAGTCCATGTGAACCATATCACAATCTAATTAGTGACGCAATTCACATGACTAAACGAATTTCGGAAAACTGCGTACTGTCGCCACGCCGGAGCAGGGAGTATGTGGATGAATGATGCACGGAGCGAGAAGGTCCCGGTGGAGTTTCGCTGCGCGCGGCGGAAATCGGAGACCTGGTGAACCGAAATCCCGCGCCTCTCATTTTTCGGTGCCCAGTAGCCGGGGTAGCTGCGGGTGACTTGCCATGCTTTAGATGTCACGGCGGGCCAACGCCGGCCACACCTGATAGTGTTGCCCTTCGGACTTATCTGAAACTGCCCTCCGACAGCATGCTCGCCAGTCTCGAGTAGCGCTCTCTAACTCGATCGTTGGCGATCATGATGCTTACGGCCTTTGCCTGGCCTACCAGCATAAGGAGGTTTTGCGCCCGCGTGACGGCAGTGTAAAGGAGATTACGCTGCAACATGATGTAGTGGCTCAAGCTGACGACGGCGATTACCGCGGGGTATTCGCTACCTTGGGATTTATGAACGGTACTCGCGTAGGCCAGCGTGAGCTCGTTGAGTTCTCCACGCCCATAGCGGACCAGTTCACCGTCGAAGTCAATCTCCAGGGTGTCTTCAGCCACGTCATCGTCGTCGGGAGAGAGCATATCCACGACGATACCCTGGTTTCCGTTGAAGATTCCGAATTGTCCCTTCTCGTAGTTGTTGCGCAGGCACATGACCTTGTCACCTAAACGATAGGTTACGGCGCCCACCTTCACCTCGGGCAAACCGGCACGAGGGGGATTCATGCGTTCCTGTATGGCCGAATTCAGGTTGCTGACGCCGGCGGGGCCACGGTGCATCGGGCTCAAGACTTGAAGATCCGCCAGAGAATACGGTCCCCGGTTGACCAAGTCGTCGACCAGTTTGACCACCGCCTTGCACATGCTCGCAGGATCGTCGCGGGAGACGAAATGGCTTTGGCCTCCGGGTGAAAAGCGCGGCATCTCCCCGCTGTTTATGCGGTGGGCATTGATCACTATGTCCGAAACCTCGTCCTGTCTATAAATCCTGCTGAGGCGAACCACGGGGAGTGAGCCGGACTCTATGAGATCTCTTAAGAAATTTCCCGGGCCCACCGAGGGGAGCTGGTCGGCATCTCCTACGAAGATCACCCGCATCGAGTCCGGTACGGCATCGAGCAGGTGCTCTGCCAACTCGATATCCACCATGGAGGATTCGTCCACGATCAACACATCACCCTCCAGGGGATTCTCGGCGTCGTTACGAAATACCGGTTGACCTTCGACGAACCCGTAACCCAGGAGCCGATTAATTGTGGTGGCCTCCCGCCCTGCTACCTCGCCCAGCCGCCGCGCGGCCCGTCCCGTGGGTGCGGCGAGCAAGACCCGCAGGCCGCCACCGAGATATTCCGAGGTTTCGAGTATCCCTCGAACTATGGTCGTCTTACCGGTACCCGGTCCCCCGGTGACCACCATGACACCGGCGGAAAAGCTTCCGGCAACCGCCTTCTTCTGTTCCTCCGCGTACTCGATGCCCAGGCGCGATTCGGCCATTTCAGTCGCGCGGGCAATCAACTCGGACGAAGGTGCCGTCACCGCACCGGCCCGGTGCATGTGAGTCAGGCTCGCGGCGACCCGGCGTTCCGCCCCCAGGTAGTGAGGCAGATAAATGGCCTCGTCCACGGCTCTCGCCTCGCCGGTACCCGCACACCTCATGAGGGCTCCCCCCAC
>CAYLPL010000185.1:0-3578 GCA_964385545.1 uncultured Clostridia bacterium
TTCGTCCCATCATCGAATCCCCTTTGGGCCTTTGCCCGTGAGTCGCCCCAGGTGGGGGAGCAGCTCCCGCAATGCTTCGATAACGCGCTCGGCGTCCGGCGGTCGCGGGATTTCCGACCAGCTAAATCTTACCGCAGATTCGCGGATAGCCGGGGGGACGCCCATGTTATCCAAGGTGAAATTGTGATTGCGCTCTCGCGAGGAACAGGCTGCCCCCGTGGAGGCGAAGATTCCCCGTTCTTCCAAAGCGTGAACCAGTACTTCGCCGGGAATCCCGGGAAAAGAAATGTTGACGATATGGGGCGCCGCGCACTCGGCGCCGCAATCGATTGAGGGCCCGTTCAGCCGGGCATCGGGGAATGCCTTTAGGATACCGGTACCTAGTCTGCGGCGGAATTCGTGTGAAGTCCACATATTCGCCGCGGCGAAGAGGTTCTCGAAGGCTAGCGCAGTTCCCATGATGCCGGGGAGGTTTTCCGTTCCTGACCGCAGACCGCGTTCCTGCCCTCCGCCGCGTAACAGCGGGGGCACGTGTAGCCCCGGTCTTAGATAAAGAATGCCGACTCCCCGGGGGCCACGAATCTTGTGGGCCGATAGGGTGACACAATCGAGGCCGAGGCCTTCGATTTCCAGGGGAATTCGGCCCAAAGCCTGAACGGCATCCACGTGAAATATCGGGTACGGCCGCGGCATAGAACGTATAATGGCTCCGATTTCCATAAGGGGCTGCACCGCACCAACTTCACCGCTTACGGCCGCGATCGAGACCAAGATGGTTTCCTCTCGAATTGCCCGGGCGAACGCCTCCGGCGATACACGACCATCGGCCTCGGGACGTACGATGTCCACTTCAAATCCTCGTTGACGAAGATTGCGACAGGGTTCGTAGACCGAAGGATGCTCAATTCCGCTTATCACCACGTGATTGCCGCGATTGCTAAACTCTTCCGCCACGCCGCGGATTACCGTGTTGTTGCCCTCCGTGGCACCGGAGTTGAAGTATACACCCCTGGGATCCACCGTCAGTAGCCGGGCGATACGTCTTCGAGCGTGTTCCATGGTGGTCTCGGCCTCGACGCCTAGTAGGTGAGGTGAGGCGGGATTAGCAGAGAATTCTCGCATACAACGCGCCACTTCTTCGACCACGTTGCAGTGAGGTTGCGATGTGGCCGCCCCGTCGAGATAAAGCGGGGGAGATTGGTAGTTGAGCGAGTCGGCGCTCAAAAGGGTCGCCTCCTTGTAGTGCGGGTCTCGGCAAAGCTTACGTCTTGCCTTCTCTTAGAAGTATATCCTTGGTCGCTCGTCGAATCATCCCGGTGCCATCCGTGTGGATACGGAGAACGTCTTCTCGATCAATCGCATTCGTTATCCCGGTCGTGGGCGGGAAAGGATCCTCAAGTGTTGAAGGTATCAAAATGCACAGACCGGTTTCGCTACCATTCGCGAAACCGTAAAGAATGCCGAAAGGGGAGGAAGGAAATGGACGAGCACGACGGTAGCACGGGAGGCGATTTGGATCGGCATCTCGCCTCGTACAGGAATGAATTCCCGGTACTGGAGCAGAAACTGTATCTAAATAGCTGTTCTTTGGGTGCGATTCCCAGAAGGGGCTTGGAAGCCCTGGCGAGTTTCGGGGACGATTGGGCACAACAGGGTACCGTCGCCTGGGAGAAATGGATGCGTAAAGCGCGACTGCTGCGGGAGCGTTTAGCGGATTTGCTCGGGGTTTCTCCTCAAACCATTTGCCTCATGCCCAACGTATCTTCCGCGTTGGCGGTAGTGGGGTCATGTTTATCCTTCGATGACCGCAAGAAGGTCATTTCCTCGGATCTCGAGTTCCCAACCGTATTGTACCAGTGGCAGACGAGGTGCGAGTCCGAGCTGAAGCTGGCGCAATCTCCCGACGGAATCACGGTCCCGGCGGATGCGTACGATCCTTTGATCGACGCCGACACCGAGCTGGTCGCCCTATCTCACGTTCTGTACGGTACGGGCGCGATACAGGACGTGGCGGCGGTCACTGAGATGGCCCACGAGCGCGGGGCATCTGTGCTTTTGGACACCTATCACTCGGCCGGCATCATTCCCGTCGATCTCGCGGAATTGGACGTAGACTTCGCCGTGGGAGGCATCCTCAAGTGGCTGTGCGGGGGACCCGGTCTCGCTTTCCTCTACATCCGAGAGGATCTCATCGAACGGCTGTCTCCACGGGGAGTGGGGTGGTTTGCCCATTCGGAACAATTCGCTTTCGACGTAGATTTCCGTCCCGCTTCAGATGCCACGAGATTCTCCCTCGGCACGCCGGCCGTCGCAGCGATTTACACTGGCCTCGCGGCCCTGGAGCTCATCGAGGAGGTGGGCATCGGGGCGATCAGGGAAAAGAATGTGGTCCTGGTGGAGAAACTGATCGCGGGAGCGGATGAGCTTGGACTGCAATTGCATGCTCCCAGGGATTCTTGCCGCAGGGGCGGAACGGTTTTCTTTGCGGTTGAAAGAGCCTCCGAGGTGCTGGCGCGACTCGTCGAGGCTGAAGTGGTCGTCGATGTCCGCGGCGGTAAAGTGCGGGTGTCTCCGCACTTTTATAACACGGGGCGCGAGGTGGATCGGTTCCTGGATCTTTTGGGTTAACAAAGGGCCCGGCAGTAAGCCGGGCCGCATCTTTATCAGGTTAGCCCCAGGGGTGGGCTATGGGGTTAAGGATAGCCTCGTTTATGACGAACTCTTTCGGAGTAGTAACGAGATATCCCACGAAACGCGCTACCTCGGCGGGATCCATAATCTCTCGAGTCGGTTTCTCTCCTATGGGGGCGTCGCGCCACCCCGTGTCCATCGATCCGGGGTATAGTGCCGTCGCCCTGACGTCCTGTTCACTGCCCGAGGCGGCTATGGAGGCGGTAAGTCCCTCCAAACCGAATTTCGAGGCACCATAGCCCGGGCTAATACCGCCTCGCTTTCCGGCTCCGCCGGAGATGTTTATTACGTATCCTGAATCCCCGGCGCACAGTAGTTCCCAAAGGGCCCTCGTGAGGTAGAAGGCTCCGAAAAGATTCACCCGCAAAACGCGGTCCCATTCGTCGAAGTCGGTTCCGTCGATTCCGCGCGGTGCGGGGATGCCGGCATTGTTGACCAGTATGTCGCAACGCCCCCACTTTCCCTCTATACCGCGCGCAGCGGAGAGGACCGATTCCGGTTCGGCTACATCGCAGGGATACGTTTGACAGCTGGCTCCCATGTCTTCGATCTCCCCGGCCACTTGGCCGAGACGATCGGGATCTCGTGCCAGCAAAGCGACGCGGGCTCCCCGGGATGCCAATTCCAAAGCCACCGCCCTGCCAAGGCCCCTGCTCGCACCACTCACGACGGCCACCTTATCTTTAAGATCTTCGGCCATTACCTATCGTTCCTCCTCGGCAGGGGCGGGAACCCTGGTGCCCGCCCCGCAGTTCCTGTTCTTCTTTGTCATCTACTTGCTGTCTACAGTTTCCTCAGTTGACGCCCGAAGGGCCCAGGAGCATTACCCGGGCCACATCGTCGGAACCCAGTAGGAATCGGACGTAATCGCCGGTGTCGAAGTCGCC
>CAYLPL010000186.1:0-3574 GCA_964385545.1 uncultured Clostridia bacterium
ATTCCGCAAGTTCCGCATCCATTTGATTAGCCTCGTAGCGAATTAGTGGGAAATACAACGAAATGGTTCCACTTATTTCGCCGCGTGTCAAGGGGACCGCATGTCGGTTGCGCAAAGAAGATAGATGGCAGGAGATTCCATCGAAGCGGGGTTCCCGGGTTGGCACGGGTGATCGCGGGAAGGGTTGGGGATGCGAAATCCGAGTTGTGTCCGCGACAAGCGCGCCCCGGGACGAGGATTCCCGGGGCGCTTTGGGGACGTTGGCTTTACTTACTCGTCTTCTTTGATTACCATATCCTGTCCACAACAGACCAGGGTTCCATAGGAACCCTCGAGAACCTTGACCACGTTACCGCAAATCAAACACTCGTATACTTCTCCGGTTTCGGCTGGCATACTCTTGCCCCCTTCCTCATACGCATCGTTGGCCGGTACAGTTTTAGTCCTGCCGTACCCGTTTTTGGCATTGTCATTCCTCGCCCGGAAGTCTTCATCACGATGGAAGCGTTCGCGGTCTGCGCGACATCTGCCTCCATACCGAAACGGTGAGGGGAGAAGCGCGACGGGCGTTGCACATTTCCCGCGGACTCTTCCTGGAGGCCCCGCCGGTCCAAGCCCGAAAAGCGGCCTCCCGGATCTCGTAAACGGGACTAATTATAGTGTTCCACCCTCGTGCCGTCGCAAACGTGGACGCTCCCGCAGCGCGCAGGATGTCCGGTGGAATCCGGAGAAGTTCAGGGGGACAGTATCGGGCATTTGCAGAACGTGAGGAGGAAGATGAATGCTGGCGATCGTTAACGCAAATATCTACCCCATCGTCGGGGATCGGATCACGAGGGGGACGATTCTCGTCGACGGTGGTGTGATCGCCGATCTGGGTGCCGAGGTGACGATTCCCGATGGAGCAGAAGTCATAGATGCGGACGGTCGGATCGTCACGCCGGGCATAGTTGAGGCGCACGGGCACGTCGGCATAAGCGAGCAGGGATTGGGTTCCGAGGGTGCGGATCACAATGAAAGCACGGACCCGATAATGCCGCAGGTGAGGGCCATCGATGGTATCAATCCAGCCGACGATGCCTTTCGCGAACTGAGAGAGGCGGGTATCACCACGGTATTGGTTCCCCCGGGAAGTTCCAACGTAGTTGGTGGGAGCGCGACGGTGATCAAGTGTGCCGGGAACGTGGTCGATGAGATGGTAGTGCTCGACCCTGCCGGGATGAAGGTTGCCCTGGGTGAGAACCCCAAGGGAGCCTTCGGCAAGCGCCAGGGTAAGGCCCCCGCGACCAGGATGGGTTCGGCGGCACTACTTCGAGAGGCCTTGACCTCGGCGTCGGAATACCTGGAGGAAAAGGAGCGGTCCGAGCGAGAGGACGGAGCGGATCCCCCGGGATTCGATGCCAAATGCGAGGCGATGATACCGGTGTTGCGGGGAGATATGCCCCTGCGGATTCACTGCCATCGCGCCGACGACATCGCCACGGCGGTGCGCATAGGCAACGAATACGGCCTGGACTACACCCTGGAGCACGTTACCGAAGGCCAGTATGTGCTGGAGCTGCTGGCAAAAAACCGGGTGCGGTGCGCCGTGGGTCCGACCCTGCAGCACGGATCCAAGGTGGAAAATCGCGAGCGCGATTTTCGCGCACCTCTCGCGCTGGTGGAGGCGGGAGTTCCCATGTGTTTCACCACCGACCATCCGGTGATAGCCGGCCAGTATCTCCCCATTACCGCGGGTATCGCGGTGTCTTGGGGTATGGATTACGACGTGGCCCTGGGGGCCATAACCATCGCCTCTGCGCGACACGCCGGAGTTGAGGACAGGGTGGGATCGCTCGAGCGGGGCAAGGATGCCGACCTGGTGATTTGGTCGGGCGATCCCCTGGATTACACGACCTTCGCCGATTTGACCATGATCGATGGCCGGATCGTACATGAAAGAGGGGTGTGACCATGCGCGCCTACATCGGGGCCCGATTCCATCCGGTGGACGGACCCCCCATAAATGAGGGTGTAATGCTGGTCGAGGACGGAAAGATCGTCGATATTGGGGCGAACGTACGGGTTCCCCCGGACGCGGAAACCGTTAATCTCGGTGGCAGGGTCGTTATCCCGGGGTTAGTCGACGCTCACAGTCACGTAGGCATGTGGGGCGATGGGGAAGGCGACGCCTCCCGCGACGGAAACGAAAGACCCGGACCCATTACCGCCGACGTGGATGCGATCGATTCGGTCAACCCGCACCACAAGAGTTTCCCCAGCTGCCGCGAGGGCGGCGTAACCACGGCCATGATTCACCCCGGATCGGGCAATGCCATAGGGGGATTGTCCTTCGCCCTCAAGACGAGCGGTGAAGTGGTGGACGACATGATATTGAAGGCTCCCACCGGACTCAAGGGAGCCCTTGGCGAGAACCCGAAGCGGGGTAACGGCAAGGATACGCCGAAGACGCGCATGGGTATCGCGGCGCTGATCCGCGGATACTTCGCCCGGGCGAAAGAGTACGGGCGGAAGAAAGAAGGGGGTAAGAATCCCGATCCCGACCTGGGACTGGAGAACGTCCTGCGGGTTTTGCGGGGTGAGATTCCCTTCCGCGTGCACGCCCATCGCGCCGACGACATAGTAACCGCGGTGCGGTTGTGCGAGGAACTGGGAGTCAAATACAGCATCGAGCATTGCACCGACGGGTACAAGATACCGGAGTTTTTGGGTTCCAGGAAAGTAGTGGCCCACGTGGGACCGGGCCTTTCCAGCAGGAGCAAGGTGGAAGTGGCCGACCGGGATGAACGCAACGCCGCCCTCCTCTTCGAAGCGGGCGCCAGGGTGTGCCTAATGACGGATCATCCCTTCCTGGACGTGCGCTATTTCATGGCCTACGGCGGTGTAGCCCATAAGTACGGGCTGCCCCTGGACGAAACGCTTCGCGCCATGACACTGACTCCCGCCGAATCCATCGGTGTCGCCGACAGGGTCGGCTCACTTACGGTCGGCAAGGACGCCGACTTCGTGGTGCTGGCGGGCGAACCGTTCAGCTACAAATCGCCGGTGATCTCCACTCACATCGAGGGCGTCGAAGTCTACCGCAGGCGGGGGGAGTAGCTGCCATGCTTGCGATAATCAATGCGCGCCTGCACCGAGTGTCCGCTCCCGTCGCCGACGGCGGCATCCTCGTCCGCGATGGGAAGATCGAGCAGGTTGGGGATGTCCGGGTTCCCGAGGGAGCCGAGGTGATCGACGCCGGGGGACGTGATGTCACCCCGGGTATCATCGAGGCCCATTGTCACGCGGGCCTGGTGGAAGAGGGCATAGGCTGGGAAGGCAGCGACGGGAACGAAAGAAGTGACCCGATTACTCCGGGGGTAAGGGCTATAGATGGGGTCAACCCGGAAGACAAAGCATTCCGATTCTTCCGGGAGGCGGGAATCACCACCTCGCAGCTCACCCCGGGAAGCGCGAACATAATCGGTGGCGAGCAGCTGGTCGTGAAATCTTGCGAGACGATTTTCGTAGACGAGATGATCATCCTGCGTCCTTCGGGAATGAAGGCGGCGCTGGGGGAAAACCCCAAGAGGGA
>CAYLPL010000187.1:0-3559 GCA_964385545.1 uncultured Clostridia bacterium
GACCGGATCATCGCGTTTTGCCGTGACATCACGAACTGATCTCCCGGGTTCGGACTACTCGTACGCTGCATGAAAAACTGCTGATCGGAACCGATTACGAACACGTCTCCATGAAAGCGTATCTCGAGAACCTGATTGATTCGATAGTGGACGTATTCAATACGCATCCCGGTAGGGATGATCGTGAATGAACTCATCATCGGCACCAACTCGGGTTCCATGGTGGACAGCGTATACGTGGCGGCTGTATCCTAACCAAACAGATCATGTTACGCGGCCTGCCGCCGACGTTCCGGGTCAACCGGCAAGGAAATGGTCACCGATGGTGGATGAGAACACAGACAGAACATCGGACTTCTCGCATTTGCTTCAGGTGATCGCTGTATGGTCTTTGAGCTACCCCGAGATGACGGTGCTCTATGCAAGCCCCGCAGTTGAGCGCGTCTACGGGTATCCGCCCGCTGCGTTTGCTGAAGATCGAGGATTGTTGGAACGGGTGATCCATCCCGACGACCGCCATAGACTTGAGGAACTGAAAACCACATTGCAGGAGTCGGGCACGGCGGAGCTGGAATACCGCATCGTCGGTCCCGACGGCCAGGTGCGCTGGATTATGGGTCAAAACACTCTGGTGTACGACAACACGGGAGCTCCTGCTCGCATTGAGTGCGTTGCCAGTGATATCACCGATCGCAAAAACGCCGAGTTAGACTTGCAAGAGCGGTTCAAAGAGCGCGAAGCGTTGCGTGCGATCTGGGAAACCTACTCGCGCGGGCTTGCGCAGGAAGAGTTTTTGCAGCGTGCCGTGGAGTGTATTCCGCCGGGGTTCCGTTTCCCTGATGCATGCGCCGCACAGCTCGTGGTCGGCGATCGCCACTACGCATCCCCCGGGTTCCAGGAGACGCCGTGGCACATAGAATGGGGTGTCCGCATAGATGGCGACGTGTTCGGCACGCTGACGGTGGTATATCTCACGGAACAACCGGATGCCGATTCCGGTCCGTTCCTGGATGAAGAGCTCTCTCTCCTGGAAGAGATTTCGAGCTGGCTGGGTTTTATGATCCGCTCCGACGCGACGCAAAGACAGCTCACGGAAAACGAACGGCGGGTGCGCATGAGCCAGGAGTACGGCCGGGTCGGTACGTGGGATTGGGATATACGCACCGGCGAGGTCTACTGGTCGGAACAGAGCGCCGAGTGGTACGGGTATACCCGGAGGGAAATGCACACCGATTACGAGGGCTTCGTTAACGTGGTACATCCGGAAGATCGCGTCCAGGTAGGGGAGGCACTCCGGCGCTGTCTTGAAACGGGAGAACCCTACCGGGTGGAACACCGCACTACCCAACCGGACGGGTCGGTGCGGTGGCTGCTGGAAAAGGGCGATGTCACCTACGACGAACAGTCGAACCCGGAGCATATGTTTGGCGTCGTGCAGGACATTACCGACCGCACGCGTAAGGAGGAAGAGATTCGCCGGCAGCGGGAATTTCAGACGATTCTGGCAACGGTCGCTACCGATTTCGTCGGCGTGGACAGTTCCAACCTCGATGAGAAGATCAACACCGCCCTTGACCGTATCGGCGCGTTTTCTGCCGTCGACCGCGCCGGTGTGTTACTCCTGTCCGCCGATTGCTCCCAGGTCAGTAATACCCACTTCTGGATTCGCCCCGGAACGACACTGAAAGGATTAGACGTAGAACAGTTGCCCGTTTCCGAGGTACCCTGGTTCTGCCAACGCCTCCTGGACCAGCGGTCTGTAGTACACATACCGAAGGTGGGAGATCTTCCCCCGGAAGCGGCGTCGGATCGGTCAGTGTTACGGGCCATGGAAATGAAATCTGCTCTCTTCCTCCCGATCTACAATGAAAACCGGGTGTTCGGTACTATCGGGTTTGATACCGTTACCGACTATCGGTACTGGACGGAAAGCGAGATCGAAGGCCTCACCGTTCTGGCCCAGATCTTTTCCAACGCTCTCTCCACTGTGGACGCGGAACGGGAAATACTCGCCTTACGGGCCCAGTCGGAGGCAGCCCGGGAGACCGCCGAAACAGCCAACCGGGCAAAGACCGATTTTATCTCATCCATGAGCCACGAGTTACGCACTCCCCTCAACGCAATTCTCGGCTTTGGGCAGTTGCTTGCAAGTGACACGGATCTTGCCCCGCAACACGCCGATTTCAGCCGAGAAATAGTGTCCGCGGGCAACCACCTGCTGAACCTGGTCAACGAGGTCCTGGACCTGGCGCGCATCGACAGTGGACGCGTGGACTTGTCCCTGGAGGCGGTATCCTGTCCGGAGGTCATAACGGAAACGGTGAGCCTGATCGAACCGTTTGCAGAAAAAGAGGGCATACGCCTGATCGCCGGTCCGCATGAGGAGCTGTGCGTTATCGCCGACCGCGACCGCCTCAAGCAGGTGCTGGTCAACCTGTTGTCCAACGCGGTGAAGTACAACTCACCGGAAGGCAGTGTCACTGTTACCCTGGCACGAGATGGCGAGACGGTGAGAATCTCAGTAAGCGATACCGGGATGGGGATTCCCGAAGAAAAGCGGGCGGAGCTCTTTACGCAGTTTAACCGCCTGGGGCGTGAAAGCGGTGAAATTGAGGGATCCGGTATCGGGCTCGCCCTCAGTAGGCGGCTGGTAACGCTGATGGGCGGGACGATCGGTGCCGAAAGCGAACCCGGGACCGGCAGCACGTTCTGGATCAAGCTTCCGGTAACCGACGCGTTGTGTCTGGAGCCGGAACAACCTTTGGGGGGCTCCCAACGTGAACGCAGTACTACGGCCGAAACGGTGACGGTCCTTTACATTGAAGACAATCCGGCAAGCGTACGACTCATGGAAATGGTACTCTCCCGCCACGGCGGATATGAGCTTATGACCGCCCACACCGGCTCGCTGGGGCTGGAAATGGCGGAACTGCACCGCCCGTCCATCGTTCTGGCAGATGTCAACTTGCCCGGTATTGATGGCTTTGAGGTGCTTCGCCGCATTCGTGGAACACCCTGGGGAAGGGATCTTCCGGTGATAGCGCTCAGTGCCGACGCGATGGAGAGTGCCGCCCACCGCGGTCTGGAGGCGGGTTTCAGCGCCTACATCACCAAACCGATCGATGTCAAATACCTTCTGGAAACGCTGGAGACGGTGACGTCCGGGAGCCCGCCCGGCAGGAGCGACCGTGCGTAAAAAGAAGAAGACGCTTGATTTCTCGCCGGACCAGACGGTCAGAAACATGCCCCATCCGTTTTTTCTCAATGACCTTGATCTTCGCTACGTGTACTGCAACGACCGTTTCGCGGAGACCGCCGGGCTTCCGATGAAGAGCATCGTCGGCAAACTCGACAGTGATATACATCCTGAAGGGCATGCGGAGATGTTCGAGCGGGAGGACCGCGAAGTTCTGCAAAGCGGTGTGGAGAAAACCTTTCTTAGAGATTACGTACTCAAAGGTCGACGCCGCTGGTTCCGGACGGCAAAGGTACCGTACCGCGACGATGACGGCACAATTGCAGGCGTACTCGGTTACGTCGAAGATGTCACGAAGCAGCG
>CAYLPL010000188.1:0-3558 GCA_964385545.1 uncultured Clostridia bacterium
TCCAAATCCACATCCTCGGCGAGGGCGATTCCCGCCTCCACGGCGCGTGTATTGATCTCGAGGAATGCCGGTTTAACCAGATCCGCTATCGCCTCGAGCAGGTCGTCCTTACTGATTATCCCGGTAGCCTCTTGCAGGAAGCCCAAAAGCACCATGTTGGCCGCTATTCGATTCCCGAGGTCTATTGCGGTTTCCGTCGCGGGAACGCGGATGACCTGCCCATCGACCTCGGGAACTTCCGTGACGAGCGCGGGATCCACTACCAATACCCCACCCTCTTTTAGATCTCCGATGTAGCGATCCAGGGCGCTTTGGGACATGGCCACCAGTATGTCCTTTTCGTCCGAGTGCGGAGCATTGATTTCTTCGTCGGACACTATTAGCTCGGCCTGGCATTGTCCGCCGCGGGCTTCGGAGCCGTAGCTTTGGGTTTGCACCGAGTAGTAACCCTTCTTGGTTACCAGCGCGGTACCCAGGGTAATGGCGGAAAGTATAATGCCCTGCCCGCCAAATCCACAGAACCTAATCTTAAGAGGTTTCATCAGTATCACCCGATCCGTACACGGTACTGCCCCGGAATATCGGACGTTCCACGTTCACGAATTCCCCGATGACGAATCCCTGTTCAGCTTCCTTGGGATCCATCTGCTCGGCGCGCTTGCGAGGGATGGAGTTTTGTTTGATCCATTCGACGGATTTGACGGGGTTCCCGGTTCCCAGCGCGTAGCGACCGTAATGGGTTGGGCACTGGGAAATGATCTCGACCACCGAGAAGCCGCGGTGGCCCAGGGCGGTCTTAATGGATCGAATTGCCTGAAGGCCGTGGGCGGTGGTCCAACGGCTCACGTATGTTGCCCCGGACTGCTCGGCCATCTTGCAGAGGTCGAAGGGAGGTTCGCTGCTACCATATGGAGTGGTCATGGTGTGCGCAGCCATGGGAGTTGTGGGAGCTACCTGACCCCCGGTCATGGCGAAGTTAAGGTTGTTCACGACGATAACCGTAACGTCCACATTGCGCCGTGCGGCGTGGATGAAGTGATTTCCGCCTATGGAGAGGGCGTCTCCGTCACCGGCGAATACCACTACGGGCATCTCGGGGCGAATCATCTTGATGCCGGTTGCCCACGGGAGAGTGCGCCCATGTATGCCGTGCAGGACGTCGGTATCGAGATATATCGGTATACGTGCGGCGCATCCCACTCCACCGATACAAGTCATATCCTGGGGTTTCATATCCAATTCGTGGCAGGCTCTGAGGAAATAATTGAGGACCTGCGCGGCCCCGCAGCCCGGACAGAAGAAGTGGGGCAAACCATCGGGACGAATTTCCTCTCTACGAGGATAGAGCTTGGTGCTCATTTCCAGACCTCCTTGATGGAGCGGTATATCTCTTCGGGAGAGTGGATGATCCCCCGGTTTTTGGTGCATCGGTGGACGGGGACTCTACCGGCGACCACTCGCTCGATTTCGTTGGCGTATTTTCCAATATTCATTTCCACGGCGATGACTTCTTTGGCCTTGGATGTGGCCTCGGCGATCTTCTCCTCGGGAATGGGCCAAACGGCGTCCAGCTTGAGGAGGCCAGCGGCGATACCGTCGTCGCGGGCCATCTGTACCGCATCCAATGCGGGACGAACCTCGCTGCCGTAGGCTATGAGCACTATGTCTGCATCGTCGATGGCGAAGGAACGCGGCTGACATATCACATCGCGATGTTTGGCAATCTTGCCGGTCAGGCGGTCGTACATGCGCTCGAAAACGTCCGGATCCCAATCGATGCTGCCCTTTTCGTCGTGAGGATTGATGGAGTAGATAGTCCCGTATCCCTCTCCCAAGGGAGCGAAATCGGGGACACCGTATTCGGGCGCAGCGAAGGGTTCATATTCGTCGGGCGCTAGTTCGGTGTAGCGGCGATTGAACAATTTAATATCCTCGGGTTTCGGAATATCGAGCCGCTCGCGCATCAACGCTATCGTGGTCTCCGACGCCACGATTACCGGTGTGCGGTATTCCTCGGCGAGATTGAAGGCTCTGACGGTATAGTCGAACAGTTCCTGAATGGACGAGGGGGCGAGTACGATTATCTCGTAGTCGCCATCGGTGCCCCAGCGCATTTGCATAACGTCGGCCTGGGTGGCGAAGTTCTCACCGCGGCAACGTTGGACGTCTACTATTACGCAGGGTGCCTCAACGGCCACCGCATAGCCGATCCCTTCTTGGAAGTGATTGTAACCGGCGCTGGCCGTCGCGGTCATGGCCTTGGCCCCGGCGAGGGATGCACCAGTTACCGCATAGATGGAGAAGAGTTCGTCTTCTCCCTGGATGAATGTTCCCCCCACTTCGGGGAGGCGTTGTGACATGCGTTCCGATATCTCGTTTGCTGGAGTAATGGGATACCCCGCGAAGAAATCGCAACCGGCGGCGACGGCACCTTCTGATGTGGCATAGTTGCCCAGCATGAAGTGTACCCCGCTCAGAACCCGACTTTGGGGATTGCTCCCGTCTGATGCCATGGGGTATTGCTCCTTTCCTATTAGGTCGCGCGGTGGAGGCAGTATGAACGGGAATAATGGACCTTTGCCCATGTACATCTCCCCGACGAACCTATATCGTGCTGATGGGTGGTTTTCCGCCCCAGAAATGGGGCGGCATGCACTTTGTATACCACCCTTAATAATGAAGAGGTGTCTAATCTTCGTCAACCCTGAAAGTTTGCCTTCGGGCACTCCAAATAGTCGAAGAAATGTTCTGCTGGGTGGGCGGTGGATACCCGGATCATATGGATCGGAGATTCCGAGGTTTCGGTCATCGCACCGAGACTAGCAACCGGGGGAACTTTTGTGTCGAGGAATAGTCACTAATCTGGTATAGGTGGAGTCATGAGACTGGAGTGATTCAATCTTGGTTCTTCTTCGCGCAGAGAATATCGGTAGGGTATATCTCCTCGGGCGACGCGGCGTCGACGCTCTAAAAGGGGTTAATCTCGAGGTAAGCCACGGCGAATTCGTTTCGATCATGGGCCCCTCGGGCTCCGGCAAATCAACTCTATTGAACATACTTGGATGCTTGGATCGTCCCACCGAAGGCAGGTATTTCATCGAAGATAGGGACGTATCGAGCCTCGGATCGGGGCAGCTGGCAGATTTGCGCGGTGGCATCATAGGTTTCGTATTTCAAACTTTCAACCTAATTCCCACGCTAACGGCCCGTGAGAACGTAGAGGTTCCGCTGCTTTACCGGGGAGTGGGTGCCTCTAAACGCCGCAGCTTGGCGATGTGGGTCTTGGAAGAAGTGGGAATTGCTGATAGGAGTGGCCATTTGCCTTCAGAGCTTTCCGGTGGGGAACAGCAGAGGACTGCGGTGGCGCGGGCTCTGGTAACTGACCCGGCGTTAATCCTGGCCGACGAGCCTACGGGTAATCTCGATTCCAAGGCCAGCAAGTCGATTATGGGTTTATTCCAAAGGATAAACGAGGACCATGGTGTCACCATCATCCAGGTGACGCATGATCCCCGGATGGCTCTTTATGGTACCAGGATGATCAAATTCACGGATGGG
>CAYLPL010000189.1:0-3535 GCA_964385545.1 uncultured Clostridia bacterium
AGCCCGCGCAAAGGGTTAGAAGGAGTCATCGCGATGAAGCATCAACCATCGTTGGAATCGAATGATTGCCCGAGACCTCCGCGATCGAGGGATCGAATTTGCTTCCCGTGTTACGCCGCAGTCTTAACATGACCGGGAAGCTGCACGGTGGTCTTCGATAGGGAGGCCTCACCGAACTCAGCTACGCTGCGATACAATTCTTCCATCTGCATCGCGGTAGCATCGGGCCCCTCTCCAACCGAAGAGATGTTCCGCCGCGGGATTCAATAAGAGTCATGAGGCCTTGCACGTCAACCGCGATAACGCCATCTCCTATACCATCCAGCGTGGTGCTGATCCGCTCTTCTTCCGAGCCTGGACGCGCTTTCCCGCGGAATTCTTGGCTACCGTACCGCCGGCATAGACGGACGGTCCCATGACCACAAGGGACAGGGCGGGGCACCGGGACCAAACCGATCGGGGCCACATATGTGTAGTTGGCTGCCATCCTCCGCCGGGTCCTGGTAAGATCCACGCCTTCACCCTGTAGCAGTTCGAGATCATTTCTCGCCCGGGAAACGTCCGGAAAGAATGATAATCCCGATCATCGATGCTGCGGGGCTATATCGATCCGCAGATATGCATTACTGCATCTATCCGCCATTCGTACAGAGAGAAACCTATTCGCAGGGATCAATGAGTTGATGCCGAATCTACTTATCAATCAAACCCATACAGTTGCGCGACGGAGTGATGATTGCATGGATAATGCAGTTCTCACCATAATTAACAACGCAACCCTGCTGATCGCCCTGGCCATCGTCTACGAGCTGGGTTACTCTCTTCCCGCCCGGCTCAAGAGATTCCAAAGATTCGGGCGGGGCCTGGTGATCGGACTGTTGGGCATTGCCATAATGTATTTGCCCTTCGAATTCGTTCCGGGAGTACAAATCGACACTCGTTCCATCCTGATTGGAATCACGGGCCTCTTTATGGGCCCGCTACCCACCATCATCGCCGCCGTTATGACCAGCGCCTATAGGTTATATCAATCGGGGTCCGGGATGATAACCGGTATCATAGTAATATGGGTCTCCGGGGGGCTGGGACTGATCTGGAGACGAAGGAAGGGGACAGACCGCTTAACCACCGGCGAATACTTCGCCTTCGGCATTGTGCTGCACGTGGCAATGTTGGTAGCCTTTCTCACCCTACCCGCAGACATTCGTTTTCCACTGATACGAGTAACCGCATTACCGGCGATGACCATCTACCCGGCAGTTACGACCATACTTTGCGAGATGATGGCCCAACGCCGCGAGCACAATCGGATGGTGAACCTGTTGCGAGAAAGCCAAGAACGGTACGCGAATCTCTTCGGTAATACCCATACCATGATGCTCGTGATTGACCCACAAGACGGCGGGATCCTTCAGGCCAACCCGGCCGCGCGGGAGTTCTACGGGTGGGAGGATGAAGATCTTGACGGGTTGACCATCTACGACGTCAACACGTCGACCAAGGCTAAGATTGATGCCAAGATGGAACGGGCCCTGCACGCCCAAGAGAACTACTGCAACCTCCGACATCGACGCGCGGATGGATCCGTCGCCGACGTCGAGGTTCACACCAGCCCCGTCCCCTGGGACGACAGGCAGGTCCTGCTTTCGGTGGTCCACGACATAACGCGACGCATGGAATACGAACGGGCCCTTGCGGAAAGCGAGAGGCGGTTTCGCAATCTGGTCCAGGGCGCTCCGGACGCCATATACGTGCAAAGCGGAGGACGCTTCGTATTCGTAAACGACCAGGCCGTGGAACTCTTCGGTGCCGAAACCCCCGAGGATCTACTCGGCACGGCGGTTTTGGATCGAATGCATGCCGATTACCGGGAGGTGGAAAAAGAGAGGATACGACGTCTTAACGAGGAGTTGGTTCCGGCACCACTTCTCGAGGAGATATACCTTCGGATGGATGGAACACCCGTGCCGGTGGAGGTGTCGGCGGTTCCCACAGTCTACGCGGGAGAACCCGGGGCGGTGGTATTCGTACGAGACGTCTCGGAACGCAAGCGCCTGGAGCAAACCCAAAAGGAGATGCAGGCGCAAATGATACAGCAGCAGAAGATGGAATCCATCGGTACCCTAGCCGGTGGGGTAGCGCACGAGATTAACAACCCCATAAACGGGATAATGAACTACGCGCAGCTTCTCCGCGATGAGCTGCCCGAAGACGGACCCGGTCATCGCTATACTGAGGAGATCATGGTCGAATCCGAGAGAGTCGCGCGGATAACCTCCAGTCTCCTGCAGTTCGCCCGTCGAGAAAAGGAAAAGCGTAGCCCCGCCCGGGTGATCGACATTGTATCGAACACGCTATCACTGGTCCGCACGATCGTGCGCCGCGATCAGATCGACCTGCAAGTGGATGTGCCGGAGGATCTTCCCAAGGTGAGATGTCGCAGCCAGCAAATCCAGCAGGTACTTATGAATCTGATAACCAACGCACGGGACGCATTGAACGACAGGTACCCGGGCTATCATGAGAATAAGACGATACATATCCGGGCGCGCCCCGTGAACGAAGGCGAAAGAAGATACGTCCGAATCTCGGTAGAAGATCAAGGAGGAGGAATTCCGGAGGAGGCGAGGGATCGGATCTTCGAACCTTTCTTCACCACTAAGGAAAGGGACCGGGGCACCGGCCTTGGTTTGGCGATCAGTTACGGTATCATCGTCGATCACGGGGCAGAACTCGATTTCGAGACGGAGGTTGGGAGTCACACAGTTTTCCATTTCGAGCTGCCGGTAGTCGAAAGAGCGGCCAACCAATCCTGGGGGGACGACGAATACCATGTCTAAAGTACTCGTGGTCGACGACGAGAAGGCGATCCGCTTCACCCTAACCGAATTCTTGCGGCGCGATGGCTACGATGCGACCATGGCCGAGGATGCCAAAAGCGCCATGGGACTTCTACGATCCGAGCGGTTCGACGTGGTGGTGACCGATATCATAATGCCCCGGGTCTCCGGTACAGAACTTCTCCAAAAGATAAGGGAATACGACGAAGATACTCAAGTCATCGTCCTAACCGGAGAACCCAGTCTGGAGACCGCGGTGGAGGCCGTGCGGGCCGGGGCCTATGACTACCTGCCCAAGCCCATACGTCGCGAGGAATTCCTGAAGACGGTGGGCAAGGCAGCCCGACTCAAGGCACTGATCGACGATCGCCATCGTCTGGAGGAAGCGAACGAACAGTATCGGCTGGAACTCGAGGCCACGGTCGAAAGGAGAACCGAGGCGCTGCAGGAAACCATGTCCGACATGATATACCTGATCTCCTCCATCGTAGAAAAACGCGATCTATATACCGCGGGCCATCAAACCAGGGTGGGAAACCTGGCGGCCGACCTGGCCGAGAAATTGGAGATGGACGAAGAATCCGTCCACATCATCCGCGTTACCAGGTACATCCACGACCTCGGCAAGACCGAGAGACCCGCCGAAATACCCCCCCAACCGCAACGGTCGACTCGAGAAGGGATAGCGCTGGTCC